>JADEXJ010000132.1 GCA_015207195.1 Pleurocapsales cyanobacterium LEGE 10410 | reverse complement strand
CAATAAATGTATTAATCAAGTACATTGAGAATCAAGGCTACGAAGATTAATCTCAACCCAAGTCCTGCGCCCTAACTCAGCCTTGCAAAGTGCGAAGACTGAGAGTGCGGGCTGATTGCCTGTTCAACTCTGTCTAGCAAGCTGGCTAAGTTTTGTCTGGCGTTGGTGTAGCTAGTGGTTATATTTTGCATAGCATCTATATGTACAGATTATATGTACATAGTATCATTAAGCCTTTAGACATAGTTTTTTTGAAATTTAGACTACTAAACGTTCTAATGCACCACGTTTAACCAATTTTCTACCTCTTGCCAACCCAAACCTTGACGGACAACTTCTGGTTCGTCAGTAGTAAAGTCGAGGATGGTCGATACTTTAAAACCTGGATCGATTTGATTGTCGATAATAATGTCTACCTGGTTTTCCAACGCATCAAACAGATAAGCCTTCTCCATGTTCATCGTCGGATACTCACCATCGCCATTGGACAAATGCGCCGAAGTAGATACTACTGGATTACCTAAAGTTTTGAGTAACTCCTGACACAAAATATTGTCTGGTACTCTAATTCCCGTTGTCTTACGTTTGGGACTCATGACTAACTTTGGTACTTGCTTGGTAGCAGGAAGTAAAAAAGTATATGGTCCAGGAATCAAATGTTTCATGATCCGATAGGCGCGATCGCTCACCGTGGCGTATTGCGAAATATTAGACAGGGAAGAACACAAAAAAGTTAGGGGTTTATCGTTGGACATCTGCTTGATTCTTCTAACTTTTTCCACCCCTGATTTGACGCTAAGATCGCAGCCAATAGCGTAAACCGTATCGGTAGGATAAAGCATCACCGCACCTTTTTTTAAAGCAGCAACAATTTGGTCGATGGTTCGCTGCTGGGGATTGTTGGGATGTAGTTCGTATAAAATCGCCATGATACTAATCGAATGATAATAAATATATTGTAGAAGTGTTGCGCGACACGGTTGCGGTTGCCCTCCTAAGAGGATCAACGGAGTCCTAAAGAACTAGCTGAGTCTAACGACTTGTGCCGTGAAGCAAATTCTTCAAGACCAACCAACCTGACAGGGTTTATTCTAACTATATTTATCAACTGCTCAATTGACAGTTTAAGATTATTGTCAAATGCTACTAATACTGTTTTATGGTCAAGATTGGTTACTTGGAATGTCCTACAGGGATTGCTGGAGATATGTGCTTGGCAGCATTAGTCGATTGTGGTTTGCCTTGGCAATATTTAGTCGATCGCCTTAAGTGTTTGGGCATCGAATCAGAATATCAGTTGAGAAGAGAATCTGTTATCCGCAACGGGCAGTCGGCTGTTAAGGTTCATGTCGATCTACGGCAAGATCGGCACAATCATACCAAGCATCACCATCATTCTGCCAGACATCTACCAGAGATTGAAGACTTAATCAAATCTGCTTCATTGCCAGATAGAGTCAAACGCTGGAGTTTGAGTATCTTCCAGAAATTAGCGATCGCCGAAGGTGCAGTTCACGGCATTTCTCCCGAAAAAGTTCACTTTCACGAAGTAGGGGCAACCGATGCCATTGTGGATATTGTCGGCACCTGTATCGGCTTGGATTGGTTAGATCTTGACGAGCTATATTGCTCCCCAATGCCTACGGGGGGAGGTACGATTAGGGCTGCTCATGGCAAACTATCCGTTCCCGTTCCTGCGGTAGTTAAGCTATGGGAAACTAGAAAAGTGCCAATCTATAGTAATGGCATTGAGAAAGAGCTAGTTACCCCGACGGGGGCAGCGATCGCTACTACCTTAGCTAAGGACTTTGGCGCACCTCCAGCAATGAAGCTAAACAAAATCGGCTTGGGTGCGGGTTCGCGAGATCTGGAGATTCCCAATATTTTGCGCCTATGGATTGGCGAGACAGAAGAACAACCACAAAAGCTAAAGCAAGAAACCATTACGGTATTAGAAACCCAGATAGACGATCTGAATCCTCAAGCGGTGGCATATACGAGTGAACAGTTACTAGCAGCAGGTGCGTTAGATGTCTTTACCCAAAGTCTTGGCATGAAAAAATCTCGCTCTGGCATTCTGCTAACGGCGATCTGTCATCCAGAAATAGCTGATGCCTGTAAAACAATTATTTTTCGCGAGACGACTACTTTAGGAATACGCGAACGTACTCAGCAAAGAAGCATTCTCGATCGCCAAATCAAGTCTGTAGAAACTCAATACGGTAGGGTGCGAGTCAAAATTGCTAGCTGGGGAGAAGGGGAACACCAGCAAATTCTTAATGTCCAACCAGAATATGCAGACTGCGCCGATCTAGCACGTCAACACAATGTTCCTTGGCGAGAAGTATCACAAAGGGCGATCGCCACTTGGGAAAGTAGCAAATAGTATTTTATTAGCCAGTAGCTTTTGACAAATCGAAACATATAGTCATTACAATTAATTTCCGTAGGTTTTCTTGTGGTGTAAGGCAGATGGCAGACGGCAGACGGCAGAAGGTTTGAGCTTATCTACTACAACTTCTTTTATCCATATGGTTTCTATTTGAAATGACTATACAACAAAAATTTGCTTAATAGCTTGACTCTCTAGTTAACTGTAGACTCTAGAGTAGAACGACTATAAGTAGATTCCGAGGTAATTTATGAGTAAAGTAACTTATCTTAAAATAGGCGAATTAGCTAAACAGACAGGTCTAGCTGTCGGAACTTTACGTTATTACAGCGATCTTAGACTGCTACAGCCAGTACAGAGGGGAAATAATGGCTATCGTTACTATGACTCAAGTGCAGCCTCTCAGGTTGAGTTTATCAAGAAAGCTCAGTCTTTAGGATTTACTCTAGAAGAAATTAAGCAAATTTTAGATGTACGCGATCGCGGAGAAAAACCCTGCAATCTGGTCAAGGATTTATTAAACCACAAAATAGAGCAGTTAGAACTTCAAATCAGGCAGATGACTGTGTTTAAGGTAGAGTTAGAAGAATATCGTACTACCTGGACAAATAGCCCCAATCTAGAATCCCCACCTGAAGAGATTTGTCCCTTAATTTCTAGCGTGTCTCTGCACTTGCGATCGCCAAACCAAACACACTAACAGCTATAACAACTACTATAGCCATTCCAATCAATTTCCTCACGATTGACTTGTTTTTAGTGGGTTGTTAGTCCCTAAAGGGATAAGCTTCGCAAATCGTTAGTTGTTAGTAGAGTTCAAGCCGATTTTGATCGAATTAGTTGTACCTCTAGTTTCTATTCAGAATGACTATAAATTTTTATTAGATAAGTCTTGAAGGAAATTAAGCGATTGAAAAACGATAAAATTTAAAGCGATACTACCAAGCCGATCAATATCATCTCTATGTTGCGCCCAGAGCAAAGAACCAAGCTAGACGACACCAACGATCTCTATTTTTATGATGTCCCTCGTTTTGTAACTCACGTCGATGAAGGATTTATCTCTCGTCTGAGGGATCTTTATCGGGAACGACTACAGCCAAACACTCGTATTCTCGACTTGATGAGTAGTTGGGTATCTCATTTACCCAACAAGATGGAGTTTGCTCACGTTGAAGGACATGGGATGAACGAGGCGGAACTAGCAAAAAATCCCCAGCTAGATAGTTATTTCGTACAAAATCTCAATCACAATTCCAAACTTCCTTTAGAAGATACTGATTTTGATGCCGTTTTGATTACCGTTTCCATTCAGTACTTACAGTATCCCGAAGCAGTATTATCAGAAATTTATCGCGTCTTAAAACCCAACGGGGTAGTAATTATTAGCTTTTCCAATCGGATGTTCTATCAAAAGGCGATCGCAGCTTGGCGAGAGGGGACAGATACGGAACGGGTAAGGTTAGTCCAGAAATATTTTCAGTCAGTAGATGGTTTTACTCCACCAGAATTGGTAATTCATCAACCCCCCGTAGCTGGTTTTTTACAGATGTTGGGGATAGCAGGGGGCGATCCTTTTTACGCGGTAATTGCCCGTAAAACTCAAGATAAAAGCTTTTAGCCATCACTCACGAGCTGATTTGCGACATAACTTGTTCTATTTCCTTACCGACATCTTGGTATCTATACCAACCAATCTTAGCTCGGCGGTCTGGATAATCTTTAACTGTAACTCCTAGACTAGGCGATCGCTGAAAAGCAACTAGCAAGGGAATTTCTGCTCTAAATATTGGCAGCCGTGCCTCTTCTAAAAACTTTTTCGCATCTCGGCTATTCTTAGTGCGAGAATCTACCTTAGTCAGCAAAACTTTGTAGTTAGCATTGAGGGGTTTGAGTAACTCTACTGCTTTTACCGTAGTATCCAAATCTAAATGATTGGGTGTCGTTGGCAAAATCAACATATCACTACCCGCAGCTAAATCCTCTAACTCTTCTGGTTCTGGTCTTGCCTGGGTATCAATAATAATGTGGGTAAACTTTGTGATCAAACCAGGCGCACCCGCCTGAGACGCTACGTAAAAGGACAACTTATCTTCTTTTGACCATACTAAAGCAGAACGATTTTTATCTGCATCAATCAATAGCGTAGGCGCGAGGGTTTGAAAATATGCAGCTAAGTGGACTGCGGTTGTGGTTTTGCCCACCCCTCCTTTTAAAGCAGTAATTGCGATAATCATTGGCTGCTCGTGAAATAATTAAGTAGTAGTAGTTTACCTATTAGCGCGTCCCGCTCGGTTTAGATGGAGAAATACTTGGTAAATATATCTTTTTTCTGTTACATTAATTTACATATCTTAAAGATGTTGGCTATGTCCTAGTTCAGCAAACAGTACTAAGCCTTAGTCAGCATTGATTTCTCCTGAATTTTAAATTCCTCGGTCTCTCGGCTGAGGTTTTTTTTTGTAGCCAAACTAACTATTAAAGATTGCTACAATTGTCGTTCTGTCGTTAATAAATAAAATAAATGATCCGAATCGATTGATCAGCTGACATGACCTAAACCAAAATTATTAAGCTCAAGTTATTATTTAAGCCGTTATTCTCTCCCTAGCTTTGGTAGACCAATATTTTTTAATTAACCGTGGAAGGCGGTCATCCCTAATGGGTCGATATCTCTAGGAGGTACCGCTTGGCAAAGGCAATGTACCAATTTCCAATTTATTTAGACAATTTTGCTTGTAATGCTCTTTGGAGGAAATTCAAACCGTGTCTTCTGAAATCATGTTGCAGAAACCAAAACCTCAGAATACTAAGGCGATCGCCCGCTCATTCTTATTAGGGGTTGCCAAAGCTGCTGGGGGTACTGTTTTAGGCATTACAATGATTACCAGCGCCGTTGCTGCTGGGGGGTTGGCTGGTTTAGCATTCAGTTTTCGTAACCTTCCTGACGTTAGAGTATTGCGTGATTACGTCCCTGCCGAAACTAGCTATGTCTACGACATCAAAGGCAGACTTCTAACCAGCCTCCATGGCGAAGCCAACCGAGAAATTGCCTCCCTAGATCAAGTATCTCCCGAATTAAAGTTAGCAGTCTTGGCGATCGAAGATAGCAATTTTTATCGCCACCAAGGTTTAAATCCCTACAGTGTGGCTCGTGCAGCCTTAACCAATTACAGACAAGGTGGAGTATCAGAAGGTGCTTCTACCTTAACTATGCAGTTGGTCAAAAATCTTTTTCTAACTCGCGAACGGACTTTTAGTCGCAAACTAGCCGAAGCAATCTTAGCAATCCGAGTAGAGCAGGTTTTCTCCAAAGACGAAATTTTAGAGATGTACCTCAACAACATTTACTGGGGTCACAACAACTATGGTATTCAGACCGCAGCCGAAAGCTACTTTAATAAAAGTGCTGCGGAATTAAATTTAGCAGAGGCTGCTACCCTAGCTGGCTTAATCCAGGCTCCAGAGCAGTATAGCCCGTTTTTAAACTATAGCAATACCAAAATAAGGCAGGCTGCGGTTTTGGCGCGAATGCGAACTTTAAACTGGATTACCCCAGAAGAAGAAATGGCTGCGCGTAAAGCTCCGCTACTGGTAGGAAGACCTACTGCTTGGCGACAGAGTAAATCACCTTTTATTACCGAAGCGGTTACTAGAGAATTAGAAGAGCGTTTTGGTAGAGATAAAGTTTTGCAGGGTGGTATAAGAGTCCAGACCACAATCGATCTAAATTTTCAAAGAATGGCTCAAGAATCCATCAAAGAAAATTATAATATGCTACGCCGTTGGGGATTGCGAGCAGATCAAATTGCCCTCGCAGCAGTCGATCCTCGCACACACTTTGTCAAGGCATTAGTCGGCGGAGTTGACTACAAATCTAGCCAGTTTAATCGTGCTATTCAGTCTCGCAGACAACCTGGCTCTGCTTTTAAACCATTTGTCTATTATGCTGCCTTAGCTAGCGGTAAATATACCCCAGATAGTACAGTCGATGATGCTCCCGTAACCTACCGTATCCCTGGCGGGGTCTACCGTCCGCAAAACTATGGTGGAAAAGACGATTTTGAGGGAGAGATGAGTCTAGCAGAGTCTTTGATTCAATCTCGCAATATTCCTGCGGTAACACTAGGTAAAGCTGTGGGGTTAAAGAAAGTAATTGAAATCTGCCGTATTTTGGGAATTGAAAGCCCAATGCAGCCAGTGATTTCTTTACCGTTGGGTTCGATTGGCGTTACTCCTTTGGAAATGGCGGGTTCTTTTGCTACCTTTGCCAGTAACGGTTGGCATTCTGACACGACCATTATTTTACAGGTAACGGATAGTAAGGGAAATATTTTGCTCGATAATACTCCTAAACCTAGACAGGTGCTAGATCCCTGGGCGACTGCCACCCTTACGGAAATGTTACAAGGAGTTTTAGAGCCAGGAGGAACTGGGGCAAAAGCTAATATTGGTCGTCCCGCAGCAGGAAAAACTGGAACTACTTCTTCAGAACGGGACGTTTGGTTTGTGGGTTATGTACCCCAACTAGCTACAGCAGTTTGGGTAGGCAACGACAACTATCAGAGTATGGGTAAAGGAATTACAGGAGGGGATTTTGCTGCCCCTGTTTGGCGTTCTTTTATGCGTAAGGCGTTGAAAGATCAACCCGTGAAATATTTTCCCGCAGCTTCTCAGTTCGCTCGTCCTTAGCAAGGAGTAGCGAGTAATAAGTAGCAAGTAGCCCTATCCTAAACAAAGGCGACGGTTCGCCGCATGTATTCCCTATCGGTCAAGGACTCGGCTTCGCCATCGGAGTAGCGAGTAATAGACCTTTTACATGAATAACAAATTTAATCTCGATTATCCATTATCCGCAATCGATTACCTCTCGAAAAACGGTTAAGCAATGATTTGTGCCAGAAGTCCAATGTTCCAACGCTTCTGCGTATTGCTACATATTTCTATCCCAAATTAATAAAGATCGTCTCTGTTTCTAGATTAGATGCTTGAGACGATCTTGAAGAAAAACAATGGCACAATAATTCTGAGTTGGGGCTATCTATAGCGAGCTAAAATTACGGTTGAATCTCAGACTTCATTCGTTTGAGAGTTATTTCCATCTGGTCAAACATTTGTTGGGGAGTCATGCCAAATTGGTTTAGCTGAGTTTTTAGCTGCTGCACCGTCATCTGAGCCATAAAGTCTTCAGAAAGCTCAAAACGCTTCATAAAAATCCGATAGCGTTCCATTAGCTGTTCCATCTGCTCGATGAACATTTTTTTTCCTTCACGGTCAAATTTGCCGTATTCACCGCCCAGCTTCATCAAAGATTGATAATCTTCAAATAGTTTTTTAGCTTCTTCTTGAACTACCTGAGAATCAAAAAATCCCATAATTTGCTCCCAACCTCTAAATATTCCTAAACTAGATTGTTAAATTAGATTGTTAAATCGCCGAAAACTAGTTATATTAATCACTTTGTTTATTCTACCTATTTTAAAGCAGTCAAAAATTCCAGTAAAATACGGTTTCCCGCATATCTGTGATTAATTTTCTTTGGGGAACATGGTAGATAGCAAAAGGTAGAATACTAATATCGAGCAGCACAAACCCCAACTGCTTCATTCTTTATTCCTCATTTATCGTGTCTATCATTGATGTCGAAAATCTAAGCAAAGTTTATCCCGTAGCGATCAAAAACCCAGGACTCAAAGGTACTCTAGCCCATTTTTTTCGGCGTACTTATCGTGAAATCAAAGCTGTACAGAACGTATCTTTTCAGATTCAGCTAGGGGAGGTAGTGGGTTTTTTGGGTGCTAATGGTGCGGGAAAAACCACTACCTTAAAGATGTTGACGGGTCTAATTCATCCTTCTGAAGGCAAGGTAAAAGTTGCTGGTCATGTTCCTTTTCGCCGTCAACCACAGTTTTTACGCAAAACCAGCTTAGTAATGGGACAAAAACAACAGTTACTCTGGGATTTGCCCGCCCTAGATTCTTTGCGAATCAATGCTGCTGTTTATAATATTCCAGATCGGGTTTTTAAACAGCGTCTGGGTGAACTGGCGGAAATGTTGACCGTTCAAGATAAGCTCAATCAACCAGTGCGGAAGCTGTCTCTCGGAGAAAGAATGAAGGCTGAACTATTAGCAGCCTTGTTGCATCACCCTCAGGTATTATTCCTCGATGAGCCTACCTTAGGCTTAGATGTTAATGCTCAAGTAGCAGTCAGGGAGTTTCTTCAGGAATACAATCAACGCTATGGTGCGACTATCTTGCTGACCAGTCACTACATGGCAGATATTACCGCCCTGTGCGATCGCGTTTTATTAATTCATCAAGGACAGTTAATCTATGATGGCTTATTAGACGAGCTACTCGACCGTTTTGCCCCCTATCGACAGGTTAAAGTAGAACTTGCCCAATCCCTGTCCGAGCTAGAATTAGCTAGCTTTGGCGAGATTGAATCGATTCAAGGACAAGAAGTTAGGTTTTTAGTCCCCAGAGAAAAATTGACGGCTACAATTTCCCGTATTTTGGCTCAACTGCAAATACAGGATTTAAACGTCAGCGATCCGCCAATTGAAGAAATTATTGGGCGTTTATTTCAAGCAGGAACTGTCTAGGGTGTTTTCACCTGTTTTCACCAATGACGGAGGACTACTTACTACTTACTACTTACTACTTACTACCTACAATCAGCTTACTTTTCTGACCTAACAAATGAAAGTACTACGACATTTAAAAATCCGCGCTCAAAGGAGTTCTGGGAAAAGGAATCACGTCGCGAATATTAGTCATTCCCGTCATAAACTGCACCAGTCTTTCAAAACCTAAGCCAAAGCCAGCATGGGGGACAGTTCCATAACGGCGCAGATCTAAATACCACCAAATATCATCCGCTTCAATGTTCATCTCTTTAATGCGTCTTTCTAAAACATCCAAACGTTCTTCCCGCTGTGAACCACCGATAATTTCGCCAATTCCAGGGGCTAACACATCCATCGCCGAGACGGTTTTTTCTCCCTCATCCAAGCGCATATAAAACGCCTTGATGTCTTTAGGATAGTTAGTCACGATCACGGGCTTTTTAAACAGATCTTCTGCCAGGTAGCGTTCGTGTTCCGACTGGAGGTCAATGCCCCATTCAACGGGAAATTCAAATTTCTTCTTGGCTTTTTCTAATAGTTCGATCGCTTTAGTATAGGTAATGCGTTCAAACTCGCTGTCGATAATATTATGGGCATTTGCCAGCACGGATTTATCGACCCACTTGTTAAAAAATTCTAGATCGTCGGCGCAGTGGTCTAAAACATATTTAAAAATATATTTGAGAAATTCTTCAGCTAGATTTTGATCCCCTTCAAGGTCGCAAAAAGCCATTTCGGGTTCAACCATCCAAAACTCTGCTAGGTGACGGGAAGTGTTAGAATTTTCTGCCCGAAAAGTAGGACCAAAAGTATACACGTTGCGAAACGCCATTGCCATTACTTCCGCCTGTAGCTGACCGCTGACGGTAAGATAGGCAGGTTTACCAAAAAAGTCCTGAGTATAATCGGCTTCTCCCCGTTCGTTTTGCGGTAGTTTGTTGAGATCGAGGCTGGTAACGGTAAACAGTTCTCCCGCCCCCTCACAGTCGCTAGCAGTGATAATCGGGCTATGAATCCAGAGAAAATCTTTCTCTTGAAAAAACTGATGAATTGCCGTGGCGCAGGCATTGCGTACCCGAAACACCGCCCCCAAAGTGTTAGTCCGCGATCGCAGATGACTGATCGTGCGTAAAAACTCAAAAGAGTGCCGTTTCTTTTGCAGAGGATAGGTTTCAGGGTCGGCAGTACCATAGACAGTGACAGATTCTGCCTTCATTTCAATGTTTTGCCCTTTCCCTGGAGACTCAACCAGCTTGCCTGTAATTTCTACAGAAGCCCCCGTAGCCAATTGTTTGAGAACGTCTTCATAATTTGGTAAGTCGGCATCCAGAACAGCTTGCAAACCTGCCAAAGACGAACCATCATTAACTTCGACAAAAGAAAACTTTTTTAATTCTCTCTTGGTGCGTACCCATCCCTGGATAGTTACGGATTCATCAGGTTGACCGTGTTTGAGAATGTCTGCAACTCGTCTAGTTACCATATAAGCCTCTTGTTCTTACTCGATATCTGAATTATTTTATACGTTTCTATGGGGTTAATTTAGCTCGCAGTTCAGATTTAATCCGATTGAGGATCGATCGCTCGTCCAAAGAATCGAGGATTTTTTGCACTACTGTCTTAGGACTCTGTTCGCCCCAAGATGCGCCATTTGCTAGATAGGTTTTGGTGACTTGTCCGATGGCATAGGAAGATACTCCTGCAACTCCACCTTGGGCGATCGCCACCGATAAATAGGGCGCGAGGGATAAACCTCCCGTAGCGGGAATGGTTAGCCCCAAAATGCCTTTGATCGAGCTAAGACCTAAAGTTGCCACCAGTTCACTAGCACTGATTCCTCCCATGCTTAAAGCTATATTTTTCAGTAGCTCGACGGCTCCAGATTGGGTCATGGTAATCCCATAGAGGCGGGATAGAGAAAGAATAATTCCCACGTCGATAATTGCCCCTGAAAACAAATCGATCGCCGTTACGGGATTGAGGGCGACCGTCATTGCCTTAACCATCATTCCCTTGTTAATTAATTCATTAGCAGCGCGATCGCGAATTACTAATTTACGCTGTAAAATTTGTTCGTTTACCTCATCGGCAAACAGCATACTGTTAAGAGCTACTAGAGATTTACCCTCGCGGTTTAACAATTCCAAAATTTTGAGCTTTAATGATTCTATTTGGGGATTACCACGAATCCGCTGCACTTTTAGGTTACCCGCCTGGTCTTTGACTCCCCTAACTTCAATCGGCGAGGCAGCAACCATGATGATTTCATCAGGAGAAATTAATTCTCTGACTCTTTCTTCCTTGATTTTTTGATAGATCGCGTCCCTGTCTGCTTCGGGATACTGGTCGATTTTGTTAAACACCAGCAACATCGGCTTCCCTGCTTCCCGCAGTTTAGACAAAGCCCGATATTCAACTTGAGTAATATCCCCCGATACGATGTAGAGAATTAAATCGACTCTTTTCGCTAGATCGCAGGCTAAAGTCTCTCTGGCTTCTCCATTAACCTCATCAATTCCTGGAGTATCGATCAACTGAATTTGCCCCCTTTCTCCTGTGATAGTCAACCGCTGCAAATTTTCGGCAGTATTGGCAATTTGTTCGGGAGCGAGTTGCCAGTTAGCAGTATCGATGGTGCGGGTAACGCCATGAAGTGCGCCCGTTGGGAAAATATCTTGTCCGACAAGGGCGTTGAGTACGGAAGATTTCCCCCTACCTACCATGCCAAAAGCTGCAATTTGTACCACCGACTGCTCTAGTTTATCAAGCATTGCGCTCAGGCGGTCGATTTCTGACTCTAATCCAGTTTGTTCTTCCGCAGTTAGGTCTATATTACCGATCAAACTTCGTAAGGAGTTTTGCGCTTTACGATAATTGAGTTCGGCAGCAATTTCTTCAAAGCTAAAAAGTGTCTGCTCCAATTCTGCCTGGTTTTCAGCTTCTTCTTTAGACAACACAGAATACCTCTAGATTGAAATGTATCTTAACTAACGATCGCGCCAGCCTCTTTAAGGCGAGGAAGGTGACCTATAGTTCCCAGTGTGGCGTATTTTGATAATTTATGTGTCATCTCAAGCAATTAGTTGTGATGGAGAAAAAATCTTAAACAGCCTAGATCTGTGATGCTGGGCTGAGTTTTTGCTGGAATACTATTTGCTCTCCAAGGAAATTGATCCCAGGTGTGTCTTATAAATATTCGTAGATCGTATTTCTTTGTTGATGAGGACGAGCTAAAACAGCGATCGCTTCTTGTAAGGTTTCTACTGACATACAGGTTCCCCCTTGCGCTCCTGCCATAGTAGTTATGTGTTCTTCCATTAACGTTCCGCCAATGTCATTGCAGCCACACTTCAAGGCTTGTTTGGCTCCCGATAAACCGATTTTGACCCAGCTGGGTTGGTGATTGGCGATCCAGTTTCCCAAGAAAATCCGAGCAACGGCGGTCAAATGTAATACCTGAGACACATCGGGCTGATCTCTACCGACGCGATGGCGGAGCGGGGCGGGGGCTTCTTGTCCCACAAAGGGCAAAATAATAAACTCAGTGATTTTAGTAGGATAATTTAGGGCGATCGCCGTTTGCTGGAGCGATCGCAATTGAGCTAGGTGTTCTATCTGCTGCTGCTCTGTTTCTACATGACCAGATAGCATCGTGCTGGTGGTAGGTATACCCAAACGATGAGCCAGAGAAATAATCTCTAACCAAACCGCACTATTGATTTTTTCAGGGCAAATAATCTTTCTTACCCGATCGTCGAGGATTTCGGCTGCGGTTCCTGGCATTGAGCCTAAGCCCGCGTCTTTGAGAGCAGAAAGCACTTGTTCATAGCTGATACCGTCTTCTCTAGCAATAAACTGAATTTCTTGGGGTGAAAAAGCGTGAAGATGTAGCTGAGGAAAATTAGCTTTGATCTCCGCGACCAGTTTGAGGTAGTAAGGTAAGGACGCACCATCAAGCTTTGCTTGAGGATTCAACCCCCCCTGCATACATATTTCTGTCGCGCCAATTTTGACGGCTTCGGTGGCTTTAGCAATGATTTGTTCGGTATCGAGCCAAAATGAGCCAGGTTGATCGGCATCGCGACGAAAAGCGCAAAAGCTACAGTGTTGTTCGCAAATATTCGTAAAGTTAATATTGCGGTTGATTACATAGGTTACTGTATCCCCCACCTGCTGTTGACGAAGACGGTCTGCCGTTTGGGCGATCGCCGATCTTAGGGTTAAATCTTGTTGGGCGAGCAGTTCAACTCCCTCAATTACCGAAATATCTTCTCCCTGCTCTGCTTTGTTGAGAATATCTGTAATAGTTGCTTGTTGGTAGACCACGTCGTATTTCAATAAGATTTAACAATGTTGCGTTCGCTAAGATAATTATAAGATTGCCAATGTTAAACGAAACAAAAGATATGCCCAAGAAGCAATTATTGCTGCTCTATTAAGGGGTAAAAATCCCTATCGAGTCAAGCAACAGTTAGACGATCTGTTGAATAGCTGTCGCCCTGCGATCAAGTAATATCAATTAATACAATTTACTTCCAGTTTTGCTCGGCTTTTTGTAACACGTAAGCACTTACGTCGGATATTTGCTGAGGACTCAGCTTGTCCCCATAGGCTGACATCACGCCCTTACCATAAGTCACGATTGAGACGATCGCCTCTTGAGTATCCATCTGGTTTCGCTGAAGAGCTTTCAACTTGAGGTTTTTTCTTCGTCGTACGATGTTTCCTCCCCCAACGTGGCAACCAGCACAATTGGCTTCAAATACCGCTGCGCCCCGCTCTAGATCGAGATTGGTAACGGAATCGGCAAAGACAGGGGCATTGGTGGCGACAACTAAAACCACTAAGCTAATCAAAAATATCTTAACGAGCTTCTGCAAAACAACTGTCTCCCTAAGTCAAAAATAAATAACTGCGAAGAACGAGAAAGAAGAATTAAACTAATTTAGATTGTATCTTCTTGCCTTCTGCCTTTGCGCCTTCTCTTAAAATTCGCGAATTTTGGGCTGACCGTCTTTAATCTCTCCAACCAAGACTAGATCTGCCACACCGACAAATAATCCGTTTTCTAATACACCAGGAAAATTGTTGATGGTTTTTTCCATCTCCTCAGGATTGTCAATCCGCTCGAATTTGACATCAATCACTAAGTTACCCTGATCTGTAACCACAGGACCTGCTTTTTTCACCCCCATACGTAATTCGGGCTTACCTCCCAACTGTTTCAGACTGCGCATTACGGGAGAGACTGCCATCGGAATAACTTCTACAGGTAACAAGAAAGTCGATCCCAAATGGTCTACCAGCTTGCCGTCATCCACCACCACGATAAATTCATTAGCTAGGGAATCGACTACCTTTTCGCGGGTATGTGCTGCACCACCACCTTTGATCAGATTTTTCTGCGGATCGACCTCATCTGCCCCGTCGATCGCAATATCAATGTGGTCGATGGCATCTAAAGTAACCAAGGGAATTTTGAACTCTTTAGCCAAGACTTCTGCCTGAAACGAAGTAGGAACTCCCTGAATATTTTTGATTTCGCCCTTGGCTAAGCGATCGCCGATATACTCGATAGCATAGGCAGCAGTCGAACCAGAACCCAATCCCACAATTGAGTCTGATTTTACGCGAGCAGCAGCAGCTTTTCCTACTTCTTGCTTCATAGTTTTGACAGGATCGCTCATTAGTCTAATCTCCGTATGTTGTCTTTTTTTGGTCTGAAACTTATTTTCTCAGATATTTTCCCAAAAGCTACAAAAGTTACGGTATCTAGCTACCTAATGATTTCTTTCCTAGAGATCCCGATCGTTATCACCCAGCACCCCGCGTCAAATTAGCGGGGTTTACGCTTACTCTTGATTAGAGAACCAACCCTTAACATGAAAGTTTTCTTAGCTTAAGATCACCTCTTTGAGCAATTACTAATTCTAATTGTTAGCAGAAGCCAGCATTTCTTTTAATTTAGCCAACTCATCTGCCCAGCGAGGATCTGGCTGGATGTTCCCCTGTTGCTTTTGAGTATTGTTGTTCGACTTCTTATTGTTGCGTTTGCTGCCACTTTTGCGTTTTGGAGCGCTAGGACTATTGCTGCTTGTTCCTTCAGCTGAGGCAGCACCTTCATCTTCCTTGGAACGAGGCAATGCTTTTTCGATTTTTAAAGGACTATCCATAAAGGATTGACCATTATATTTTTCAATAAAGCGATCTGCTGCTTCATCGCTCTCGACGGTGACAAAGGCAAACCCGCGACATTTTCCTGTTTTGCGGTCTTTAATAACTTTAGTAGAAACCTGTCCTTCTTCAGTAAACATATTTGCCAAGGCATCGCGATCGATTTCTTCTTTGGGCAGGTTACCCACATATAGACGAATAGACATAAAGCTTTAATCTCCCAAGCTAATTTAATTCTAAGATTGTGTGCAGAGCGAACGCTTTTGTGATGGCAACTGCGCCAAAATATAATGGATTATCCAAAAGCCTTTTTATAAATGGATTCTTTAGTCAACTACCTTAACTTTGAACAACAAGTCATCAGATCAAACAAGTACCTGACCCAAGCTGAACTAGCTCAGGAGAGGTAAACATCGATCCTGAAATGTATACCCGTCATTAAACATGACGCTACTTTTAGTTATTGTCACAGTAAGTTTAACTAAAATCTGTTGACGAAGAATGTCCAACAATCAGAGCATAGTTCCACGAGCTGGGATAATCCCAACGTAGCCCACACTCAATTTTAAAATTGAATCTTATTCTGAATTCTGCACTGTACTTAATTATTACAGAATCTTTACACCATTAGCCAATTTATTTGATTTATTTACTATTTTTTTCCCAGATTCAATCTTTAGTAAGAGTAAGAAATTGTCTGAATAGTTGACAATCAGTTATCAAAGGCTATATAACCGAAAGTATAATTTGTCAAACTATCGTTACATTGGCTTACAATAAAATTGAAGCTAGTTACCCAACTAAAGAGAAAATAGGAGTATAGATCCATGTCAAATTCCATGAAACTTTCTTTAGAGCAAAAATTTAACATTCGCTCTTTTGAAACCCAGGTCAAGGCGATGAGCCACGAACAGGCTCAAGAATTTTTGGTCAAATTGTATGAACAAATGTTGCTCAAAGATAATATGTATCAAGACTTTATCCGTCATCAATGGGGATTAGATTCTCCACCTACTCTATAAAGAGTACCTAAAACTCTTGAATCTAGCCTCCTTCTCTTGCTAGTTTCGCAGAAAAAAGCTGGGGATGTCGGGGTCAATAGTTCAAGAAAAAATAAGAAAATTAAGATAATAGCGATTGTCAATACTTTTTTTTGCTAGTCTAAGGAAAAGATTTGTCCTTAGCTTGTATGTTTCAAAGTTGCTTGATCTGCACAGATTTCACCGATGGTTTATACCGTCTGACCGACTGCGTGTCCAATCTAGCTCAGTGTGGTCTAAAACAAATTGTCTTCTTTCATAGCGTTCCTCTTTGGGAAGAAGGAGAAGTTCCTAGAATAGACGAAGAAAAAGTCGAACAAGCCAAGCAACGCCTTCAGAAAGCTGTAGATAATGCTCCCCAAGAAATAGATGTTCGAGTAGAAGTACTTTCAGGCAAACCGCTCGATACAATTCCCAGAGTTTTAAAAAAATATTCCGTTGAAGTAATTATTACAGGAACTCCCATCAGGAGTTTGTTGAAAGAAAAGTTTTTTGGTAGTACTAGCACTGGATTAGCGAAGATTACCAGTCAACCACTCAGTATTATCCGTCCTGAATTAAT
Source organism: Pleurocapsales cyanobacterium LEGE 10410 (assembly GCA_015207195.1). Lineage (GTDB taxonomy): Bacteria > Cyanobacteriota > Cyanobacteriia > Cyanobacteriales > Xenococcaceae > Waterburya. The sequence goes on along the minus strand of JADEXJ010000132.1, from coordinate 1,138 downwards.
TACTACCTATACTCGCGAAGAACTAGCATTACGCTGTCAACATCTCTGGCGTTATTTACTAATTCCCTACAACGATAGTGAGACTGCCCGTTATTTAATTGATGAGATCAAAAAATTTGCTAGCGATCGCCCAGAGAATTCTTTAAAGCAGTGTATGTTGATGTCGGTAGTTGATGACTGCGGTAGGAAATCAATCTTAGCAGAGCAACGGGTAGAAGAAGCAAAGGTTAGTCTCAAATCAGTCCAAGAAGAATTAGAAGCCTTAGACATTGAGGTTAACACCTTGATTAAGGTAGGCGATCCTCTGCAAGAAATTACCAGTGCTGCCTTAGATTATGATATCAGCGCGATCGCGATCGCCACAGATTACCGCAATAATCTACTCCAGTGGACGGTTCGCAGCTTTGCCAACGATTTGATGCGTAGTAGCTGGTTTCCCGTACTGCTGTTTTCTCCTAAGAAGTAATTTGGCAAGCTAGCAGCGATTGGATTAAATAGTTGCCAAATGGGACGCTATTTTACACTAGCTTTTTTTGGGGTATCTATATCAATGGTAGAGAGCCTTAGACTACTCTTCTTCAGTATTCCATGAGGTAGACTTTTCTGCTGCTTTGTACTGACGTTTGGGTTTGGGTTTGGGCTTGGTAGGAATCAGCTTGAGCTGTCGATATTGAGGTTGCTCGTAGTTGGGTTCGCCATGACGGCGTTCGGAAGTTCTTTCTTCACTAGTATTTTCAGTTACGACTTCGTAGAGAATCGCCTGTTTGTTGCTGGTATTGCCTTTTCTTAACACTCTACCTAGCCTTTGGATATATTCCCTGGTAGAACCCGTACCAGAGAGAATAATCGCAATTCTAGCATCAGGAACATCGACTCCTTCGTTGAGAACATGAGAAGCAACCAAGGTTTTGTATTCTCCTGCTTTAAACCTAGTCAGGATATCGTGCCGTTCTTTAACAGGGGTTTGATAGGTAATGGCGGGAATTAAAAACTGTTGGGAGATCCGATAAACCGTGGCGTTGTCGTTAGTAAAAATTAGAATCCGTTCTTGCTGGTGCTGTTCAATTAAATCGATGAGAGTGCGAAGTTTGGCATCTGTCCCTAAAGCAATCTCTTTGGCTTCTCGGTGGGCTAACAT
>JADEXJ010000131.1 GCA_015207195.1 Pleurocapsales cyanobacterium LEGE 10410 | reverse complement strand
CGATAAGGCACTGAGCTTGCTTTCTGTAATTCCCCTAATGTTTCTTCTTCCAAGCAACTTAGTTTTACTCTTAGTGGTGCAGGCATTTTTTACTCATTTTTCAGCTTTTCTATCTTATATTTAATTGTAACCGTCTACTTAAATAAGTAGTTTAGTTTAAGTTTAACTAGCTACACGTTTGATAATTCCATTTAAGAGGGTAAAAAAAGTGAAGAGTAATAATCCTCAAAACACTTTTAAACAGACCGTAGAAGGCAATGCACTCTGGCAGTATGTTCAGTCTCTGAGTCCAGAAACCACTGCTCAACTTTCTCAGCCTGAATCTTCAGAAGTGTTCCAAATTATAGAACACAACATAGTTGGTTTGTTGGGCGGTTTACCTAATGAAAACTTTGACGTGGCGATTACCACCAATCGCGAGTCTTTGGGACGTTTATTAGCATCTGCGATGATGAGCGGTTATTTTCTACACAATGCAGAACAAAGAATGCTCTTTGAAAAAACTTGGTTAGGGACTCAAGCAGACAGCTAAAATAGGGAATTCGGATGTATCACCCTCGGCAACCTTTATTGTATTGTAAGGGTTGCTTTGCATTGTAAATATTAATCATAATCACCTTATAGGGCGACTCTATTATAGATATTCTCATGCCACAACCACTCGTCCACAAACAAATTGGAGTAGCCGTAATCAACAATCGACAGGGGAAAATTTTAATCGATCGCAGGAGGAATGAAGGTGAGATGGCGGGGCTATGGGAATTTCCTGGAGGAAAGATTGAAGCAGGAGAAACCATAGAAGAATGTATTAAGCGTGAAATTAAAGAAGAGTTGGGGATAGAAATTGTCGTAGGCGATCGCTTGACAACCATCACCCATGCCTATAAAACTTTTAATATTACCCTATACGTCCATGACTGCCAACACTTGAGCGGAGAACCACAACCCCTTGAATGTGAAGAAATTCACTGGGTAGTTCCCTCAGAGATGAATCGATATCAGTTTCCCCAGGCAAATATCCAAATTATTAATCTTCTCCAGCAAAGGGGTATCAACCCATGAATGCCAGAAGCACCTCAGACAATTTAATTATTAGAGATTTTACTGCTCCAAAACAGACTAGGTTATTCACTTCCCTACGAGAAGTTGAAGTTAGTGGACAGTTGACTTTTACCGAGCCGATACAGGGGAACGAATGGCATCTATATTTTTATCGAGGAGAAATAGTATATGCTACGGGAGGTATTCATCCAATTCGCCGTTGGCAGAGAAATCTGATCTCCAATTTACCCCAAATACCGTTTCAGTTAGCCAATTTGCAAGAAGAATTGACCCAATACGAAGCAGATCTAAAAGATAATGTTTGGGAATACGAACAGATCTCACATTGGGTAGAACAGCAGATAATTACCCCCCAACAGGGGCGAAACGCAATTTTTTTTGCGCTTAAAGAAATACTATTTGATGTAACCCAAGCAAGACAGGTGACTTGTCGCCTCGATCAAGATAAAATTTTATCTCCTCAAATAGAAGCAGTCGAACCAGAGGAACTGATTGAACAGACTCGGCAACTTTGGCAAAGTTGGGAAGATGCTCAGATAGCAGATAGATTGCCAAATCTCGCTCCGATAATCCTCCAGCCCCAAGAACTACAGAAAAAAACTTCGATTTCGGCTTATCAAAGCCTGTGCAAGCTGCTTAATGGTAATAGAACCCTGAGAGATTTGTCGGTGCAGTTGAGAACATCGGCTTTACAGATAGTTTGCTCTCTTTTGCCCTATATTCAATCGGGAATTTTTGGTTTGGTTAATGTTCCCGATCTACTAGAGCCATTTAACCGAGCTGACTTCAACTATAACAATCAAGACCGACCTTTGATTGCCTGTGTTGATGATAGTTTAATGATTTCTCAAATGATGGAGCAGATTCTTAACCTGGCGGGTTATCGTTTTATAGCGATTAATGACCCTTTACAAGCAGTGTCTACCCTGGTGGCGCGTAAACCAGACTTGATTTTCTTAGATGTTGTTATGCCAAGAATTAGTGGTTATGATTTATGCGCTCAACTACGTAAGCATTCAGAATTTAGTGAAACACCAATTATTTTTCTGACTAGCAATAATGGTTTGATCGATCGCATTAGAGCTAAGATGGTTGGCTCGTCGGGCTTTCTCAAAAAAACCGTTGATGCTGACGATTTGCTGCAAAAAATTGCTGAATATTTACCAACTTAAACCCTAAACTGCGGTTCCAACATATAGTTAGGAGTATCCAAACCAAAGAATTTGAGCATTGCTGGAGCATATTCTAGATAGTTAACCGTATCTTGAGTGGTGCTGCTAGTGGTGCTGTTATACACAATTAAACTTCCTTCTGGGGAATGTCTACCCGAATGGTGATCTTCAATCGGAATCTGCTCATAACCCAATTCACCGTGGCTGAAAGTCTCGCCTTTGATTGAGAAGCGATCGCTGTTGGGATTGAGATTAGTTGAAAGAGTAATAACTTGGTGGTTAATATCTATCTCTAGCCAGATATTTTTTAAATATTTCCTAGAATCTTCAATCTGCTGATAACATTCTTGAGCCTCGGTTTCGCTAGAGAAATTTAAGCTATATTGGGGAACCATAGCAGAATCTACCTGATAATTAGACTGTTTGCCCTGGCATAGCTTGGTTATTAACTGAGAAATGTTTTTCAGCTTGTAAAAATATAGGGGAATGTCTTTGAGGTCTAAATTAGCAGCCTGCCCCATACTGCTTACTAGAATAAGCGATCGCTGGTGTAGCAGGCAGTAGTCGATGAGCTTACCCAAAAAGTTATCTAATAGTTCCACGGACACCAGAATTTCTGAGGAAAACTTGTCCATCCAGGTGCGATCGTAAAGCTGAAGACTATATTCTTCGGGAAATAATCCGTACCAATAGCGGTGCATATTGGCAGCAATATGATTGGTAAACAAGATCGCCAGATCGACATCCTGGAGTTTGAGCTGTTTGAGAAAAATGTCTGCTAGTAGAGTGAACTGTAAGTTTCTCAACCTCTCTTTGTTTACCTTACCTGCTTTGATTCTGGCTACTAAACTGGCAGCATCTAATAGAGTTTTCGGTTTTATGCCCAATACGGGAGATTTTACTAAAGTTGCCAACGCTTTTTGGCGAGGAAATTTCATCGTAGTTGCGCGACCATTTTCTGAGGTGGCATTGGTATTTAATGCCTGAAAATCCTGATACAGTTCTGGTTTAGTCAGGTTGTTGTTGGCAAAACAATCTGGAATGACAAATTTGTAATTACTTTGATTGATATAGCTATCGGCAGGAGAAGAATGAAGTGTGTTGATCGATCCCACGTTTAGTCCACTGTCGGCAACTATTTTCCAATATAAAGGATACTGCTCTGGTTTGGGGTCGTTGTACCAATGGATTTTGTGTTGTTCGTAAGCAACTCCCGTATTCAAAGAACCCCAGGTTTGAGAAGGATATAAAAAATCTTCTGCTACGTCTTTGGCTTCAGTTTTGAGAATTAAAGATTCTCTTAACAAACGCGCTATGTTTGAATTGGGATGGAGTTTTTGATAATGTTCTAAAACCTTTAGAGGAACTTCGTTGATCTCGATAACAACAGCTTTGCAATTCATTTAATTATTCTTAATAGTTTTGTGTACTGGCAAACCAAAAACGACACAAAGATATTTCAAAAACTATCTGTATTTGCCAAAATATTGAAGCAGGACAACAGAGTTCTTTGCTTGAGAATTCGGTTTAAATAATATCACTAACAAGATTTTTTTTGTATGCCGAGATACTTAGCTCGAAGCCCATACAATTTGGTTGACCAACAGTTGTTAAACAGGTTGATTGTTAAAGATTCTGGGTAGTCGGTGCTTGAAACTACAGAGAATTTCCCAAGAAATAGTATCTAGGGTAGTTGCCCAATCTTCGGCAGTAATCCTTAAATCGTTTTGTTGACCGATCAGAGTAACAACTTCTCCTGGACGAACCTGAGGAAGATCGTCTATATTTAGCATCAGCTGATCCATGGTAATCGAACCAATTTGCGGTACTAATTTACCACAGACAATTGCTTGGAGACGATTAGACAAATTACGAGGAACCCCATCTGCATAACCAATTCCTACGACTGCAATTTTAGTATCCTTTGAGGCAACAAATTTGCGACCATAGCTTACGCCCTCTCCTGAAAGAATTGTTTTAACCTGGGTAATTTTTGCCTTAACCTGCAATGCAGGCTTGAGATCGATCGCTCGAACGAGATGAGCAGCGGGATATAAACCATAGAGTGCCAGCCCCACCCGAACTAGATCGTAATGGCAGGTGCGATCGCTCAAGGTGGCAGCAGAATTAGCTAAATGTACTTGGGGAGGAACAAAACCGATGGTTTTTAATTGGGCTAAAGCATCACCAAAGCGTTGATGTTGTAGATTCATCCAGGTGCGATCGCTGTCATCCGCCGTGGAAAAATGAGAATAGACGCTGGCTATATTTAAGTTGGGCAAGGTTTGTACTAGCTGCACGAAAGAAACTGCTTCTTGCCAGTTAGTCCCTAAACGTGACATTCCCGTATCTAGCTTGAGATGGACGGGCAAAGACTCTCCTAGCTGGTTTAAAGTTGTATCAAAGGTCAATGCCTGCTTAGGATCGCAGATCGTCGGTTCTAATTGCCAAGCTGCCACGGCTTTAATATCCTCGATCGCATTGATCGCACCGAGAATTAAAATGGGAGCTTTGATTCCTGCCTGACGTAGTTCTACACCTTCTGCCAAAGTAGCGATCGCCAGGCAGTCAGCACCATTAGCCAGAGCGGTTTGAGCCACCATTACTGCACCATGACCATAGGCATCCGCTTTAACCACTGCCATCAGTTTGGTTTGGGGAGCGAGGAAGCTTTTGAGAGTTCGCACATTATGAGCCAAAGCAGCCAAATCTATTTCTACCCAGGCGCGTTGACGACTTACCAAAACAGACAAGTCATTTTGTTGTCCCAAATTGCTCTGTTGTTGCCAACTCACCATGATCTAAATTATTATTACTTTGACTTGTGGTAGCTAATATTATCCATAAATATTAATCTAGAACTAGATAAGGTCAAGGTGGTTGGCGAAATATCTACTTTTGAGCAGCAGCTTATAAGCTAAAAGTAGGGATTACCGAGTTACATCAATTAGTTCGTCTGTGTTACTATCTCAGATAAACAATATAAGTCTTGATTATGGGTAAGGTTTTAGTACTGAATGCCTCCTATGAACCCTTAAATATTACTAGCTGGCGTAGAGCAGTAGTATTGTTGCTAAAAGGTAAAGCGGAACAACTAGAACACAGGGAGGAAATAATTTACAGCGATTTTCCTCTGCCAACGGTGATTCGCCTGCGATATTATGTTAGAGTACCCTACAAAGAAATTCCTCTAACCCGTCGCAATGTTTTAGAAAGAGATGCTCAAACTTGCCAATATTGTAAGGTAAAAGGCGACCAGCTGACCATCGATCATGTTATACCGCGATCGCGGGGTGGGGGAGATACCTGGGAAAACTTAGTAGCAGCTTGCGTCAGGTGTAACGTCAGAAAAGGTAATCGAACTCCCAAGGAAGCCGAGATGCTGTTGCAAACCAAACCCCGTCGCCCTTATAGTAGCCTACATTTTGAATTGGTAAAATATACTCAAGGCAACTCAAATCAGGAATGGAAAAAATATGCGATCGGCATTTAATTCCACAGACAGCTAGCGAACAAAATTAGTTAATGATAAACTCAGAACTCTGAATAACCGAAAAAATATACTTGCTCCCTTACTAGGTAATTTCATAATTACCAATATATCTATAATATGTCCTCAAACCTTAACACTTCTCTAGAACAACGTCTAGCAAGCAAGCAGAATGGTGCGAAGAAGCAGCTTGAGGCTGTTGACAGCAACTTTAATTCGGATGAAAAAAATAGCGATTTAGCTAAAAAAATCAAGAATTTTCGCGAAGTCTTGGAACAGCATCGAGGAGAAAGACAAATTGTAGTGATTCAAGATTTTCCCGATCCTGATGCCCTATCTAGTGCCTGGGCTTATCAGCTAATTGTAGCCAACTATGACATCAGCTGTGATATTGTCTATGGCGGTACTCTATCTCATCAAGAAAATATCACTTTGGTTCGGCTTACTGGTATACCCGCTCGAAGGTATGTCAATACATCTCTACAACAACAAGATCTATCTGTATATCAAGGCTGTGTTTTGGTAGATAGTCAGGGAACTAATAGTCAACTTTATCCTGTAGTTGAACAGGCTGGTATTCCCTTGATCGTGGCGATCGACCACCATAGCAAACAACAAGATCTAAAAGCTGAATTTGTCGATTTACGTCCTCAAACTAGAGCAACGGCGACAATTTTGACCCAGTATATCAAAGAAGGAATGCTGGAATTTGACAGTAGTGATGAGCATCATGTCAAATGTGCTACTGCTTTGATGCATGGTTTGCGTTCTGATACCAATCGTCTGATGCAGGCTAAGGAAGAAGACTTTACGGCTGCTGCCTATCTGAGCCGTTTTTACGATTCTCAACTGTTGAATGCGGTATTGCAATCAGCGCGATCGCGTCGTGTGATGAACGTGATTGAACGTGCCTTGAGAAACCGCATTATCAAGAAGAACTTTTCAATTTCGGGGGTTGGCTATTTGCGCTACGATGACCGCGATGCTATTCCCCAAGCAGCAGATTTCTTAGTCACCGAAGAAGACATTCATACCGCAGTGGTTTATGGCATTGTTCATAATGAAGATGATGACAACGAACTAGTAATTGGTTCATTGAGAACAGCGAAACTAACCTTAGATCCCGACGAGTTTATCAAGGAAACATTGGGTAGAGATACTCAAGGAAGGTTTTTTGGTGGTGGACGCTATATGGCTGGCGGATTTGAAATCCCCGTAGGTTTCTTAAACGGTTTTAATGACAATCCAGAATATACCAAGCTTAAGTGGGAAGTTTTTGATACTCAGATCAAACAGAAGCTAATGCGCTCTGTAGAGCCAGAAGACACGGTGATTTCTACTGATTAAGACCTTCTATGGGGATTCAATTAGTCTGGGAGGATCGGGATTGTTAGTATTCCTTCGCAAGGGCATAACATTAGAAGTGCGAAGTAGAAATTAACGGCTAACTCCAAATTACTGATTCTGAACTTTGAACTACTAATATGGAAGTCTATCTAATCCGTCACGGCATAGCTGCCGAACGTGGTACTTATGCCGATGATGAACAACGACCCCTAATCGACCGAGGACGGGACAAAACCACCAAGGTGGCAGAGCGTTTATTAACTATTGGGGTAAAGTTCGACCTCATTTTGTCCAGTCCTTTAGTACGTGCCTCCCAAACTGCGGAAATTCTTAAAAAAGTAGGTTTAGGGAAAACTATCAATACTTTTGCTCCTCTTAAGCCCAATGGCAATATCGAGGAGTGGCTTCAGTGGCTACATTCGTGGCAAAGCGATCGCCCAAAGAAAAAATTGGCGTTAGTCGGGCATCAGCCAGATCTAGGTAACTGGGCAGAAATGCTGCTTTGGGGAACCGTTAAGGGGCAGATAACCCTAAAAAAAGCGGGGGTCGTTGGCATAGATCTGCCTAACATCGGCACTCCGATTTCTCGCAGTACCCTATTTCTGCTTACTTCTCCTAAATGGTTGCTTAGAGAACAAATTTAGCATCATAAAAACCAACAAATATTCAATTGCCGTTGATCTTAAACGCTTGTTGATGCCTGGTGAATACATCAAAAAATTAGGGTTAACCGTATTTTAAGTAATAAAAAGCTACTTTCTGAGAAGCTGACCGTTGACTATAATTAATTTATGGTAGCGGTTTAGTTTACAAATCGCATCAGAAGCTTACATCAAATAAATTAATAACTATAATAATTAAGAGTTATTAGAGTCGTAAATTCTGGAAACAACTATTCTAAAATTAAAATTAATTCGTAAATTTAGGCACTTACATCGCCAAACAGTTTGAGTAAAACTTAGGTAACAGTTGAGGAAGGATTGCCATAGTGATTCAAAACCTAGAACAACACTATAAAGCCTTGGGATTAGAACCAGGTGCATCTCTAGAAGAAGTCAACCAAGCATATAAAGACTTGGTATTTATTTGGCATCCCGACCGAGTTCCCCAAGAAAATGAACGGCTAATCAAGAAATCCGTCGAGAAGATTCAGGAAATAAACCAAGCGCGAGACTCGTTGCGTTCTTATCACCGCAAGCAAAAGAAGGCACCAGCAAAACCGCAGTCTAAACCCAAAGCATATTCTAGCCAGTCATATTACAGCGATCGCCAAGCTTATCAGCAAGGAAACAGCGCGGGTAATCATCGAGCCTATCGTTCCTATAGCGACCCTAAAAACCGCCAGCAGACCTATTCTCGTCCTCATTACGAACAGACTAAAAGTTATCGACAGCCCCCTTATTGGAACTATCGCGACTACTATTCTACGCCAAACAATCCAGGACAAAGCTCTAACAAAGACGGCTATCGGGATTTCCGCCAATCCAGCAAAAGTTATGTTTCCAGTAGTCCAGTAGGAAGTAGTCATAAAAGACCATATTATAAAGATCTTAGGGGTGCCGATCTTAGCAGATCGAACTTCAAAGAAAGAGACTTTTCTGGTAGAGATTTATCCCAAGCAGATTTATCTTATGCAGACTTGAGCGATACTTTTTTACACAAAATTGTCTTAGAAGGGGCTAATCTTCAGGGCGCAAACCTCAAAGGTGCTAACTTGCTCCAGGCAAATTTAAGAAATGCCAACCTCAAGGACGCTAATTTAATCGGTGCAGACTTGAGTGGCTCGGATTTAAGCGGGGCAAATCTCAGCGGTGCTAAAGTGGGGTTCAATAATAAAATTATGGTGAAAATCACTGCCGTCAAGTTAACGGGCGCAACCCTACCCGATGGCTCAATTCATCCTTAAGGTGCTGCTACTAACCACTAACCACTAACAAAAACGATCTCATTTGTAGCAAATATTCAAGTATTTCATATAATCCCTCCAAAATATAGTCAACGTATCTTCTACAATAGATTTAAACTTTGTTAAGGCTGAATGATTTTGCCTACGGTTCTTGCTCTGGGCTGTAGACTGTATAGTCATTCCAAAAAGAAACCAGAGGTATGAGTCACCGAGATTGAATTAGCTTTAACCCTACTAACCACTAACCACAAGCTAGTCAACCATAAGGAAATTAATTGGAATGACTATAATTTCAGTAACTAAAAATCTTAAAATATAAATACTACGTTTATTAGATATTTCTTAACATCAAATCATTTCTAATCTTTGACTTTTTAAACTGTTTTTTTTAACTATGGCTCGCAGAAACCGCAACAACTACCAATCCGAACGTTACGATCCACCCAATCGGTCTAATCCCGTTCCACCTCCAAAAAAAAGCCCGATAGACGTTGCCAAAGCAGCAATTCTGGCTAGCGTATTTATTGTGGGTATTGTAGTTGGACTAACTTTGAATTTAACTACTAGTTCTAACCCTTCCACGATTGATTCTAGTCTACAAATCGATCGCCAAGCACCAAATCCCGAAGTTTGTCAGCAGTTCGGCGCGAGTGCGATCGTGACCGATATGCGAGTATTTTTGACCCTGACTCCCTTTAGCGTCTATCTCACTCAACCTCGAATGCAGCCAGGATGCGTATTGCGTCGTACTAACTGGTCGGTTTTAGAAAGACAAAATCTAGTTAACTCCGAACAGGTGAGAGATTGCAAGCGACGAATGAATACCTTTGGATTTGTGGGTAACTTGGAAGGAACACCAAAAATAGACTGTGTTTACCAAAATGATGCTGCTGGCAATCTGTTTTTGGAGCGACCAGGTGTTGCCCCTAGACCAGAAAATGACAATTTCTAAAACCAATTTAGATAATCTGATATACACTAAAGGCGACTAATAAGTTTATAAGAAATTGTTAATATGTGTGGAATTGTCGGCTACATTGGCACTCAATCGGCTACAGATATCTTAGTTTCGGGTTTGGAAAGACTAGAATATCGAGGTTACGATTCGGCAGGAGTAGCCACGGTTGAAGAAGGACAAATTAACTGTGTTAAAGCCAAAGGTAAGCTATCAAACCTGAGACAGAAGCTGGAACATACGATTAGTCAAGCTCAAATCGGCATTGGACACACTCGCTGGGCAACCCACGGTAAGCCAGAAGAACACAATGCTCATCCTCACCTCAGCTCGGAAATGAGCGTAGCAGTAGTGCAAAATGGCATTATCGAAAACTATTTAGAGATCAAAGAAGAATTAATCGCCAAGGGAATTGAATTTCGTTCCGAAACCGATACTGAAGTTGTTCCCAATTTAATCGCTCACTTTCTGACGAGTTCCAACTCTCTTTTAGAGGCAGTACAAAAAACTATTGCCAGATTAGAAGGAGCATTTGCGCTCGCTATAGTTAGTGCCGAACATCCTTATGAATTGCTCGTCGTCCGTCAACAACCACCCTTAGTATTGGGCTTCGGACAGGGGGAATTCTTTTGCGCTTCGGATATGACGGCAATTTTGCCTTATACACGTACCATTCTCAATTTAGAAAATGGTGAGATCGCCAGACTAACACCCTTGGGAGTGGAAATTTATAACTTTACAGGCGATCGTCTATCTCGTTTTCCTCGCACCCTCGATTGGAATCCCATACAGGTAGAAAAACAGGGTTTCCGTCACTATATGCTCAAGGAAATTTACGAGCAGCCAGCGGTTGTCCGAAATTGTTTAGATAACTATATTAATCTTAACTGGCACGCTCAGGACAATCCCGATTATAGTCCTATCAATCTTGGTTTATCTCCCAATCTGACGGATAATTTAGAACACGTTCAGATTTTGGCTTGTGGCACTAGTTGGCACGCTGCTTTGATTGGCAAATATTTATTAGAACAAGTCGCGGGTATTCCTACCACCGTCGATTATGCCTCAGAGTTTCGCTATTCTCCTAAACCGATAATTCCTCATACTCTAACTATTGGCGTTACTCAATCTGGAGAAACCGCCGATACTATTGCTGCTTTAGAGTCTGAAAGAGCCAGACGAGCGGACTTAGAACCAAGATTGCAGGCAAAATTACTGGGGATTACTAATCGTTCCGAAAGTACCATCTCTCAAATAGTAGACCGCATTATCGATACCCATGCAGGTATTGAAATCGGTGTGGCTGCAACCAAAACCTTTACTGCCCAGGTAATGAGTTTTTACTTTCTCTCCCTCGATCTCGCCTATCGTCGCCAGACGATATCCCACAGCAGAATTGAAGAAATAATTGAAGGCTTACGCCATATTCCCAGCCAAATCGAGACTATTTTAGATACTCAAGCCGATTACATTGAAGAATTAGCTCATGATTTTGCTACCGAAACCGAAGACTTTATCTTTATCGGACGGGGAATCAACTTCCCTATCGCTCTTGAAGGTGCTTTAAAACTCAAAGAGATTTCTTACATCCATGCAGAAGCCTATCCCGCAGGCGAAATGAAGCATGGACCGATCGCCTTATTAGATAATAAAGTACCAGTAGTCGCCGTAGCCATGCCTGGCAGCGTCTATGAAAAAGTTATTTCCAACGCCCAAGAAGCCAAAGCCAGAGATGCTCGTTTAATTGGTGTCACTACTGCCATGAATGCGATTGAAGCTGCCCATACTTTTAATGATGTGTTGACTGTACCAGAGGTAGATGAATTAATCTCTCCTGTATTATCGGTCATTCCCTTACAGATGTTGTCTTATCATATTGCAGCGATTAAAGGCTTAGATGTCGATCAGCCAAGAAATTTAGCGAAAAGCGTCACCGTTGAGTAGGTAAGTACTAAATAACATCCTGTTTGTAGACTAACAATAAAGTTAGTAACTTAAGGCAGATTAACAATAAAGTTAGTAACTAAAGCTGTACAATCATAGTAATCCTGTATTGTGCAGTTTTCTCATGGCTAGAAGCAGATATGATTGGACTCCAGTTAACAAATAATATCTATTATATACTCTGCCTCGATTTCTAATTCGTAATGTAAAATCACCCGACCAACGAGGAGTCCACTCGAACAAACAAGTGTCAGAATAATCAACATCTCTACCAATTTCATTGCCTAGTTCGTCTAGCAGATAGATGCTCCCTAGTGCAGCTTGGCTAAAATTGTTGAGATTTTAAGAAACAATTTCAATATCATCTCTAAATTTGCAGAAAGTCAAATCGAAAGCATTTTGATATTAACGTAAAGAAAAAGCGATCGCTAAATCCGAAGGCAAACTATCCTATCCTGAAGCAATAGAATTCTCCAACTATAAGAAAAGATTGTTCGGTCATATATCTAGTCCGACTAAAGTTGCTCGACAGGTATTGTATCCCCATTTTGAGCTTCTTGCCATGAAATACGGAAATCGTTTAATATTTATTCTTTAGGGCATTATGGAGTTTTTTGTCTTGAGCGCGATTGCAATATAGATGCCCACCCTACTTATGTGGCACAGATGTTAACGGGTAAATAAATCGTAAAACAGGTTCTTCCTGGTTGGGATTCGAGAGCAATTGAACCACGGTGACGATTTTCGACAATGCGCCGAACGTTATCTAACCCCAAACCCGAACCTTTGCCGACGGACTTAGTAGTAAAAAATGGTTCAAAAATACGAGACTGTATTTCAGTCGGGATACCCGAACCTGAATCGATGACTTTGACCGCAATGCGATCGCCTTTATTTACCGTAACTATTTTTAGATTGCCTTTTTCCTCCATCGCATCGATACTGTTGACGATTAAATTAGTCCAAACCTGGTTTAATTCACTACCAAAAGCCAGTATTTTTGGTAAAGAATGGTCGTAAACTCGCTTGATTTCTACCCCCTGCTTTAATTTATGAGATAGCAGCTGGATAGTGTCTTCTAAGCCTTGGTGGACATCTACCTGCTGTTTGGCACCCCGATCTAAATGGGAATAGGAACGCATTGATTGAACTATTTGAGAAACTCTTTCAGCACCCCGTAAACCAGACTGGATCATAGTCATCACTTCAAAAGATAAAGCCAGCCAGCGCAAGCCCATATCTCTTAGTTCGGTAGTATCATCGCGCCAGCGTTCCATCAATTCATCTAGCAGCTGTGGTTCGACATTTCCTGCTGCTATAGGTTCGGCTAGCTTCCAGGCTTCTTTTACGCCATAGTCTTCTAGCCAGTTCAAGATCGCATCTTCGCGATCCATCATAGTTAAAGGATCGGAGCGATGATTAATAATAAAATCGTAGCCATCATCTCTCACCTTGAGCCATTTGGCGGTATGCTCTTCTTCGACGTTGCGCTGTCCATAAACTAGGTTCATCCGCTGTAGTTCCAGCATGGCGGGGGTAATATCTTTGAGCGATCGCACTACCGCAGCAGCAGGATTGTTTAGTTCGTGCGCCAACCCCGCAGCCAAAGTTCCTAAAGCTGCCATTTTTTCGCGATTTTGGATAAATGACTGTAATCCTTTGACTCGATTTTGTACGGTTTTGAATACCGTTCGTTCAAAGTCACGACATTCATGCACGAGTTCTAGAAAGTCTTCGGCAGTAATCTCGTAAGCTATACAGTCGGTTACACTCCTTAGAGTTACTGGTACGGGATCGTCAGTCATAATTTGGATTTCGCCAAAGAAAGAGGGTGCCTGGTGTTGTCCGATCGGCATTTGCACCCCCTCGCTAAATCGCGTAATCCCCATGCTGCCAGAGGTCAAAATAAAAAAGCCTCTTCTAGGATCGCCCTCTTTTACTAAAACTTCTCCTTGGGCTAATTCTATTTCTGTAGCGCGATCGCATACCCATTCCAGGCGATCGCTGTTTAACTTTTGAAATAATTCAAGTCTCAGCAGTTGTTCGGAACACAGCATGATAAATACTTTTAAGCAGCAAATTAGTTAGTAGTTGGTCGCCATCTTAATGCTCAACTTAATACTAACTAATCTATTCAACTTCGTTTTTGCTGGTTGATTCGATACCAACTAATTTAGTACACTTGATCTTGTATGTTCGGCAAATGTTGAATCAAAAATTACTGGCAACTTCTCTTATAATTTACCTTGCTCACGAGTTACCTAAATACCAGCTTTGTCCATTCTAGATAATTTGGATTAGTGAAAAGTCAGCCTGCCCAAAATGTACGCTAAAAGCTACCTGCAAGTTTTCTAAGGATTTAACCAACCAGGGTGCTTCGTCTTCCTCTACAGCTTCGTAATGGGAAAAAAGAATGGAAAATCTTTGTTCTAGATATGGTTTGACTTTGTTACACGCCAATACTAGCTTGAGCAACAAACCAATAGTTTTCACTTCCCCTAAATAGTCTACTAAAGCTAAATAACGCTCGTGTTCGGTGTTGCCTTTACCGTCAACTACCAAGAATTTAAACAGTTGACAGTAGGTACGCAGAATCAAAAACTCATCTAGTTCACGACGATCAAATTCTGTTAGCGTGTCTTGTAAATAGTCGTGCAATTGACTATTAAACTGTCGATCGCTACATTTAAAATCTAACCCAGACACTACATATTCATACAAGTCTGCCTTGAACTCGCGATAAGTTTTAATTTGACTGGTGTGGGTAAGGAAGTTCTGCGATAAATCATAATAACTAGAGTTTCGCTCTACCTTACCTATATAGTGACGTAAGGCTGTATCTAATTCGCGATCGCTTAACAAAGTAGGATTATCTATTTGCTTGACTAGTTTTTTCGGAATTCTGCTTTTGTTGGCAGCCTTGTATTTTTTGACTAGCCTAGCTAGACGCACCCGATGGGTTATGTATTGTGATAAGTTTAATTCGTAACTCGATTGAATTCCTTCCTGAATAGTTTGTACTGTCTTTTGAATTTCTTTACTACTACCTTCGGTTAATAAGCAGTGTTGATGTAAATAGGGATAGCGTTGAATCAAATCTCCTACAGAGTTGCTGACAATATCAATGTGATGGCTACGGCGTTGCTCTGGTTCTAAACTACCATCAATTAAACGAGCCAAACGCTGAATTTTTGTATAATACTCGGTAGCTTGAAAAGCTTTAACTAGCTGTCTTAACTTGCGAGAGGTGCGAGAACAAGCTCCTCCTGGGGGTAATGTTCGCTCTAACAAGATTACTAGCTCGATAATTTCCAACTTTAAATCAAGCTGCATTTGCCAACGATTGACTATAATGTGACAGCAACGATTAAAAAACAAAGGAAACTCTAACTCTGCACCATCAGCATCAACAATCTTTTCTAAAGCAGTGCGAATGCGGTTATCTTGATAACCCGTTCCCCTAATAAATAAATTATTAAATCTCTCTAATACTTCAACAGGGGATTCTGTTTTGACAGAATACAACAAATGATCGTAAATTTGCTGCTGCTCTTGTCTGGTTGAATAGCTGGTGTTTTTAGATTTTTTGGGCATCACCATTAGTTATCTTCCCCCAACTTTGTATGAGGATTTAATAAGAATAATATTTAAATTTTCTAGCTGAAAACTATAGTTTATTTTAAAATATTAAGACCTTATTCTAAATAATGCTGTAAATTTTTAATCAAGTTTTAAATCGTTGTCTGTTAGTATATACACTTAAATAGGCAATTGAAATTAATCGCAAAAAGGATAGCTAAGTATTTTCTCTGCAAATAACACCATGAGCATCTGTTTTTCTCTATTAGAATTAGACAAAATTTTTAATAGCAATCTGATAAATACAACTGCCACTGATTTGAACAGTTCAGCGTTCGGTATTACTACAGATACCAGGAATATTGAGCCTGGAGAAGTATTTGTTGCCTTAGTAGGTGAAAATTTTGATGGTCACAATTTTGTCAACACCGCAGTAGCCAAAGGCG
The DNA here is from genome assembly GCA_015207195.1 of Pleurocapsales cyanobacterium LEGE 10410. Taxonomy (GTDB): domain Bacteria; phylum Cyanobacteriota; class Cyanobacteriia; order Cyanobacteriales; family Xenococcaceae; genus Waterburya. The sequence continues at coordinate 2,076 of JADEXJ010000131.1, read as the reverse complement.
CGATCGCCGCAGTTGTCTCTCATCAAGTAGAGTCAATAACCGTTCCTCAATTTATCGTTAAAAATACCCTCAAGGCTTATCAGCAAATTGCTCGGTGGTGGCGCGATCGCTTGGACATTCCTGTGATTGGCGTAACGGGTTCGGTGGGCAAAACCAGCACCAAAGAATTAATCTCTGCGGTATTAGGCACTCAGGGAAAAGTATTGAAAACTGAAGCTAACTTTAATAATGAAATAGGCGTTCCCAAAACCTTGCTGCAAATCACCGCAGAACATGATTATGCCGTAATCGAAATGGCAATGAGAGCAGAAGGAGAGATTGCTTTATTAACCGATATTGCTCGTCCGACTATAGGAGTTATTACTAATGTGGGAACAGCTCATATTGGTCGCTTGGGTTCGCGAGAAGCAATTGCCAGAGCTAAATGCGAGCTTTTGGCACGGATGCCCCAATCTAGCACTGCTATTTTAAATTACGACAATTCTTTGTTAATTGCAACCGCCTCTGAAGTTTGGCAGGGCAAAACAATTACCTATGGTTTGACAGGAGGAGACATCCAAGGAGAGCTAAACGGAGACACCCTGAGAGTATTGGGACAAGATTTACCTTTGCCTCTACCAGGAGAACACAACGCCAGTAACTATCTGGCAGCGGTAGCAGTAGCACGGGAATTAAACATTGAATTTGCGCCTTTAGTGGCGGGGCTAGAGGTACAGTTACCCCAAGGGCGATCGCGTCGTTACGATATACCTGAAGACATCGTTATTCTTGATGAAACTTATAATGCGGGTTTAGAGTCGATGCTGGCTGCGCTACAGATGCTCAAACAAACTCCAGGTACAAGACATATTGCAGTGTTAGGCACGATGAAAGAGCTAGGAGAATATTCGGCACAGCTTCATCGTCAGGTAGGAGAAACAGCTCAAAAATTAGATCTAGATCTATTGCTGGTATTAGCCGACGAGATGGCAACCGCAGAAATGGCTCGTGGTGCAACAGGGATTCATACCGAATGCTTTAGCGATCGCGATGCCTTAACTAACAAATTAAAAGCGGTCATGCGATCGGGCGATCGTATTTTGTGTAAAGCTTCCAACTCTGTTGGGTTGAGTAAGGTTGTAGAAGAGTTAATTGAGTAGTTTATAAGAAGGAGAAATACTTGCCGAAAAAAATAAGAGAACTAAAAGCTATGCTGTTAAAAGCAGGCTGTGTATGTGAACAAGCAAAAGGAAGTCATACGAAATGGAGTCATTCTTTGTTAAATTACAAAATAACAGTATCAGGTAAAGATGGGACTGACGCTAGAAGATACCAAGAAAAAGATGTCAAAAATTTTCTTAAAGATATCGAGGAGGCTCAAAAGTGAAATTACACTATAGTATTCTAATTCAATGGTCAGATGAAGACCAGTGTTATATTGTTTCACTACCTGAATTTGGTAAATACGCTCGTACTCATGGAGATACCTACGAAGAAGCGGTTAAAAATGCTCGAGAAGTTTTAGAATTGTTGATTGAAGACAATAATAATCTTCCGCAACCAAATATTTATCAAAGCGTTGTTGCAACCTAACATATTCTGCAAATCTGTTCGATACCAAGCTAACTATTAATTGTCAGTTTTTAGTTTCAATCTAGATCCAATTCTGTGCCACAGCGTTTACAAAACAAAGCATCTGCTTCGTGGCGAGACAAACCACAGCCAATACATTTTTGTTCTATCGAATTTGCTGTTTTGACCACCTGTCCGATCAACTCACTTAGCTGCCAAGGGATAAACAATACTCCTGTAAAAATCATCAACACCGTCATAAATCTTCCAGCCTCAGACAAGGGCGTAACGTCACCATAGCCAACGGTGGTCATAGTTACTACCACAAAATAAAAAGCATCAAAAAAGTTTTTTAAGCGATCGCTATTGATCTGGTGTTCTACCTGATAAATCAGCCCAGCATAAACAAAAATTAGCGTAAATAGGGTTAAAAAGATTCTGACAAAAACAATGCTGTCTTCAGTTTTAAATCCCAAGATTCGCTTTTCAATTTTCCAAAATCTAATAATTCGTAAAATTCTAAAC
>JADEXJ010000388.1 GCA_015207195.1 Pleurocapsales cyanobacterium LEGE 10410 | reverse complement strand
GTAATACCAATTTGCGTTCTAAAACGTAATTCTTAGATGAGGGAAGTAAGTCATGGATTGAAGCTGTTCAGGAACCGAGTTGAAAAAGTTGAGACCTTCACATAAAGTATCGATGACTTTCTCAAGAGACTCAAATACTTCATTGTAGAAATAATTCTCGCGAATGGCTTCCCAAAGGTGTTCAACAGGATTGAGTTCAGGGCTACGAGGAGTTTGGGGAATCAAACGAATATTGTCAGGAAGGTTTAGTTTATCGGAGATATGCCAAGAAGCTCGAGCGACTTGCATGATAATAAAATACTGGTCAAAATCGGTAGAAACCTGTTTGAGAAACAATTCCATCATTGTAATATTCACCAAAGGAAGTACCAAAGTTGTCATTCTACCCAGTTGTGGAGCGATCGCTGCATAGGCATAAACATAGTCCCGTACTCCCTGTTTCGCCACTAGAGGACGATAACCCTTCGGACACCAAGCCTTCATCACTTGACCCAAACGTCCAAAACGCCCTTCGTCTTGAGCCATTAGTAATACAGGTCGGTTTTCCTGAGGGTCTTTAGTTTTCAAAGCTTCCTCTACTAAGTTAGGAAACTGTTGTTTGAATTCTTCTTGCTCCTCAAAATCTGCATCAGGATGGTGAGAGCGAGGCATAACCTTACGCCATTCGTGACGTTTGAGCAGACGATAAATCGTGCTTTTATGAACCTTCTGACCTATTTCGGCTTCATAGGCGCATTTGATCTTGGTGACAGTCGTAATTAGTCCTTTCTGAGCTAAATCCAGATATGGAGTGAGAAACTTTTTTTCCTCAGCAAAAGACATGTAGCCACGCCGTCTTCCTCCCTTTCCTGGAGTCTCGATCACTTCGGCCCCTTTTCGATTGTAGTCCGAGATGACTTGATGGACAGTACGTTTACTGGTGCCTGTATGTAATGCAATTTCCACGGCAGGACGGGGGTCAACCAAAGCATTGTAAACAATGAGCCACTTCTGTTGTCGGCAAAAGCTAGTGGCGGTTTTAATCTTTTGCTTCACTTCTTCTACTGATAGATGCGGTAAAACTCGACTGACTCTAGACACAATTTTTTGACCATCTAAATCTTCAAGTTAACTACCTTATCAAAGTTACGTCTCTGCACGCAAATTGGTAT
>JADEXJ010000130.1 GCA_015207195.1 Pleurocapsales cyanobacterium LEGE 10410 | reverse complement strand
CAAAAACCTCCAAAAGGGTTGATACGCTAATTAAAATAGCGATAGATTTAATCAATCCCAAGCATCTTCGTAACTGGTTTGCCCACTGCTGTTATTGTCCCTCATAAACTTGCAAACCGCTGTATATTAAATCTCGACTATTACCAGCCTTCGCCAATATAAGAATGAATAATTTATCGCGCTATCCCAACTACAAATCAGGAAAGTGCTACACAGAAATAATCAATACAGAAATTGACCGATATAGAGAACATAAGCTACCTCGGCATATATCTCCGCAAGAAATCAAATCTCATAGAGGCGAACAGTACCCCTCATGGAACAAAAATAGCAGCTCTTTACCTACATTCAATCAGCTAAAAGACGATATGTCTAAACGCGCTATGATGTCGACTTCCCATTCACTTCGTCGAGCCAAAGCTACCAATTTAGCTTTAGACATTTTAAAGTATCAGTTGAGCGATCGCCAATCCAGACAAAAGCATTTAGAAAACACTCATCGTAACTTAGAGCGACGTTTGCAGGTAGCCAAAGCACGAGGAAACGATTGGCTAGTGCAAATTCTGCAAGAAGAATTCAAACAGCTAGAAACTAGTTCTTAAGATTAACAAACGGTAATTAACACTATTTATTTAGATATTTATTCAGAATTGGCGGTGGCATTAAGATACTGACGTAAGCGAAACAGGCTCAAGGTTTGTCCCAAATTGAGGGGTAAAATAGAAATTCCCTCGATACGAGACTGCAACCAGCCATCACCCCAATGCCATTCATGAAAGCCATCGATACCTTGGCTCAATAGCAGGCGTAGGCTATTATCATCGACTAGTTCTACCTTGTGTTCTACTTGGATTAACCCTAGAGAACTCACAAAAGTATCCCCTGGTTTTAAAGTACCTGATAAGGAAGCAAAATTTTGTGGCCACAGCCATTGTTTTAGGCGATCGCTTTCTAATAAGCTATCTCTGATGGTCTTCTCTGAAGCATTTACTTCAATCCGCAAATTGCTTTGCTGAAAACTTCCTAACATATTTGTTTTTAGTTTGAGATTTTTTTATATTTAGTATTGGATGACAGTGCTTGTAGCCTTCCTTAAATCAATCAGGTACAACTAACAAAAATTAGAGCCTTAAGACTGTACCTCAGGGAAATGAGAACTGCTAGATCTAACCAAGTCTGATTTAATCATAGATCTGAAACAATACTATTCGCTCTTTATTGTCAATTCCTACTCGTAATATATCGAATACATTAGCTTCAAGCTGCACAATTTAAATTGAAAACAGCGTTGCCGATTTTTGAATACAACGATGCTAAAATCAGAAAGTAGAGATAACTACATCACCCTCTATAGCTCCATTTAATAAAACAATACAACACTAGCGAACCGACCCTGGGACAATGGTAAGCTAGCAGTTGCGCTAAAAAAAATAAAATATTAAAAGGAAATAATATGAGCCAAGCAAATGAAACGCCATTGTTGTTAAGAGCAGCCCGTGGTGAGTCCTTGGAACGTCCTCCTGTATGGATGATGCGTCAGGCGGGTAGATATATGAAAGCATATCGCGATATTAGAGAAAAGTATCCTAGTTTTCGCGAGCGTTCCGAGATTCCTGAGGTGGCGATTGAAATTTCTCTACAGCCCTGGAAAGCTTTTCAACCCGACGGGGTAATCATGTTTTCTGATATTGTTACTCCCCTTCCAGGTTTGGGTATAGAAATGGATATTGCCGAAGGAAAAGGACCGATTATTAGCTCTCCCATTCGCTCTCAGCAACAGGTAGAGCGACTACACGTTCTAGAACCAGAGGAGTCTCTGCCTTTTATCAAAACTATTTTACAGAGTTTGCGTTCTGAGGTAAACAATAAATCTACCGTGTTAGGCTTTGTGGGTGCGCCCTGGACTTTGGCTGCTTATGCAGTGGAAGGAAAAGGCTCAAAAACCTATTCCAACATCAAAGGAATGGCGTTTTCCGATCCGACTATCTTACATCAGCTATTGAGCAAGCTAGCCGATGCGATCGCTACCTATATTTGTTATCAAATCGACTGTGGCGCGCAAGCAGTACAGATGTTCGACTCTTGGGCGGGGCAATTAGCTCCCCAAGATTTTGAAGCCTTTGCCTTACCCTATCAACAGCAGGTATTCCGCAAGGTCAAAGAAACTCATCCCGATACACCTTTAATTTTGTTGGTCAGTGGTAGTGCTGGCTTGTTAGAACGCATGACTACTTCGGGGGCGGATATTATTAACGTTGACTGGACGGTTGATATGGCAGAAGCCAGACAGAGATTAGGACAAGACATGAAGGTACAGGGAAATATCGATCCTGGTGTTTTGTTTGGTTCTCATCAAGTGATTCGCGATCGCATTTTAGATACAATTCGCAAAGCTGGCGATCGAGGACACATCCTTAACTTGGGACACGGTGTTTTAGTCGGTACTCCTGAAGATAATGTTCGTTACTTCTTTGAAACCGCCAAACAAGCAGACCAACTGTTGGCTCATGCTTAAATTAGCTTGCTAAGACTTACCAGGCAAACAAAGACGAGCAAGAGAGGTCTTAGGTCTCACATCTTGCTCGTTTTTTTATACTGATTACTGATTACTGATTACTCATTACTTAAATAAGTCTGGTACACGTTCAGAATTGTCGGGTCGAGAAGGCTGAGGAACAGCGGAAGTGCCTCCTAGCTGTTCTCCTGTACCACCGTCGGCAGGATCGAGGAAAGGTCTGAGGTCGATGTTCTCTGGAGAGCTACCAGATGTATTGTTGTTATTACCACCAATTACGTTACCTATTTCACCCAAGATATCTCTTCCAGAGCGATTATCGCCAAAGGTGTATACACCCTGAGTTGCTCCACCATCATCGGCAACCAATAAATTGTCAAAAATCAGGTCGCGAGTTAACTGAGGATCTTGACCAGGGGGAACGGTTAAAACAATACGACAATCTGTAGGGTCTAATTGAGTAGTTACGCAGATCGTGTCGTAGCCATTTTCCACTCCAGTGGTCAACTCCAACAATCCATCCTGGCGATAAGACTCAAAACGAGCGGTAATTGCATCGCAGCGTCTTTGAGGAGTCCAACCACCTCCTAACTGAGTAGGGATTGCCCAAGGATATGCTTGATTGGGCTGACTTTCGGGATAGTACATTACCGTATACTCGCCGTTAATCATTTCACACCTAAATCTAGTGTCGGCATTGCGAGTAGAATTATTTGAAGGTGAGGAAGTAGAACCAGTGTTAGGTTCATCAATAATTACTTCTGGAGGCTGGTTACTCTGACTAATGGTCTGACGCAGCTGTTGGATGCTGTCAAAGTTAAAGCGATCGCCAGGAAAAGCGTTTACACTATTAGCTGTACTAATCGCGATCGCCCCTGGTACAGTAACCAAAGATAAAAATTTTATATGATTGTTCAAATTCATAAATTGTCCTAACACTGTTCTAAGTTCCTGAAATTTTACGAGATTAGTAATTTTCAATATCAGTGGCGCAAAATTAATCTTCAAAATATATATTTTGTGTTGAGTTTGCGCTTCAGTAGTTTTGACGATGATTAAATACAAATGTTTCTGAGAAACTTGATAAACTTACGATAATAACAGACAAGCATCTGAACCAGCATAAGTTCTAATATTTATAAAGCTAGCCAACAACCAGGAATTTGAAGCAATTGATTGTCAAACAAAGTTATGTGATCGCTGCCGAAGCATGGCAAGCCTTAGAAACCTCGATTATTTACTATCGAGGTCGTCCCATAGGTACTTTAGCTGCTTGTGACTATAGTTCACCTTCGCTAAACTACGACCAGTGTTTTGTACGTGATTTTGTTCCCGCAGCTTTAATTTTTTTAATTAGAGGCAGAACCGAAATTGTTCGTAATTTCTTGTTGGAAACTCTTAGACTACAGATCAAGGAAAAACAGCTAGATTTTTTAGAACCAGGACGGGGATTGATGCCAGCCAGTTTTAAAGTGCTGCATCAAGGAGACGAAGAATTTCTCAAGGCGGATTTTGGCGATCATGCTATCGGTCGAGTTACCCCCGTAGATTCCTGTTTATGGTGGATGTTTCTTCTGCGGGCTTATGTAAAAGCTACGGAAGAAAATTCTTTTGCCCATAGTCCCGAAATGCAGAAAGGCATTAGATTGATTATCGAGCTTTGTCTTTCCGCACGGTTTGATATGTATCCGACTTTACTTGTTCCTGATGGGGCGTGTATGATTGACCGTCGGATGGGGATTAACGGTCATCCTCTAGAAATTCAGGCTTTGTTTCACACGACTTTGAAATGTGCCAAGGAATTACTGCTAGATAATCAGGAAAACGCCAAAATTCTTCAGGCGATCGATAGCCGTCTGGCACCTCTAACCAGTCATATTCGCCATAACTATTGGCTGGATCTAGAAAAGTTAAACGTGATCTATCGCTACAATTCCGAAGAATATGGAGAAGATGCCCTGAATCAGTTCAATATTTACGCTGAGTCGATCCCCTATGCCGAATTGAGCGAATGGTTTCCCGAAGAAGGAGGCTATTTGGCAGGTAATTTAGGACCATCTCATTTAGACTGTCGTTTTTTTGCTTTGGGTAACTTGATGGCGATTCTATCCTCTTTGGTAATGCGCCAACAAGGACAGATTATTATGCACACCATCGAACAAAAATGGGAAGATTTGGTTGGCTGGATGCCGATGAAAATTTGCTTTCCTGCACTTAAAGAACGAGATTGGCAGTTGCTTACAGGATGCGATCCCAAAAATCGTCCTTGGTCTTACCATAATGGCGGTAACTGGCCCGTATTGTTGGGTTTCTTGGTGGCAGCAGCGGTCAAGATGGATCGGATGGATATAGCCAAAAAAGCTATTGAAATTGCAGCCAAACGTCTACATAAAGATGAATGGGCGGAATATTACGATGGTAAGAATGGTCGCTTAGTAGGTAAAGAAGCCAGAAAGTATCAAAATTGGACTATTTCGAGCTTTCTGTTGGCTCAAGAATTAGTTGACAATCCGAAGTATCTCGACTGGATTTCTCACGATTGAGATTGAGCATAGCTACTTTAACGTCAGTTCAGGATAAGAAGAGCAATCTGTTAGGTAGCTATTAGCTCTAAGCTATTAGCCATTCGTGACAAGTTAAGGGACTGTGTCCTAAAGGATAAGCTTCGCAAATTGTTTGTCAACTGGTTTTAAGTAGCCAGTAGCCAGTAGCAATTATGAGATCACTTTCTTCTACTTAGCAGTTAGATCCTTAAATCCATATATTGTGTGTTCGATTTACCTGAACACCATATATAGTTGCTTAAATTTATTCTAGTTGCTTAAATTGTCACGACTGATCGCAGTCTAAAGCATCAAGCCGATAGCTACTGAAAAGCGAGAAGCCTGTCTTTGGGGTTCTGTCCATGTTTCGATCCCAAAAACAAGCTTCTTAATGGTTCACTCCTCACACACCTTGTATTTTTGCCTATCTATTAAATAAACATTATTCAAGATGTAACAGTTTGATGATTGTCACTTTGAGAAATAGTTTTAGGCTGTGAGTTGCTCGATCGCCGTTTCCAAAATATCGGCAGCTTCGTCCACTTCAGCCTGAGAAACGATTAAAGGAGGAACAAAACGCAATACTTTAGGACCCGCGGGAGCGAGTAACAAACCTTCTGCCATAGCTGCTTTAACCAAATCGATTGATGTAAGCTCGATATCAGAGCGTAGTTCGATTCCGTTAATCAAACCCCAGCCACGGACTTCAGTAAACAAATTAGAATATTTTTGCGCGATCGCTCTCAGCTTAACTCTTAGTTGTTCTCCTCGTGCCTGAACATTATGTAAAATGTTTTCCTGTTCCAAAGTTTGTAAGACTGCCAAAGCGGAGGCACAGACAAAAGGATTGCCTCCAAAAGTACTGGCATGGTTTCCTGGTTCAAAAGCTGCACAGAAATCTTTGCAAAGCATTGCCCCGATGGGAATACCGCCAGCTAAACCCTTGGCACTAGTCAAAATATCAGGTTCAACCCCTAAATTTTCATAACCCCAGAGTTTGCCACTTCTGCCGATGCCTACCTGTACTTCGTCAAACACCAAGAGAATTTTGTTTTCGTCACAGATTTTACGTAACCTCAAGAAATAATCGAGATCTCCTGGGCGCACACCGCCTTCTCCTTGCAGGGGTTCGATCATGATCCCTACTACTCGGCTTAAAGTACCTTCATCCAGGTCGATAATTGCATCTTCTACCGCCGTAATGTCGTTATAGGGAACATAGGCAAATCCGAGTGGCAGAGGATTAAAACCCTGTTGGTATTTCTCTTGTCCTGTGGCGGTAATGGTTGCCAGGGTACGTCCATGAAAACTACCTTTAGCAGTAAGAATAATTGGCTGTTCTACCTTATCTAAAAAACTGTGAGCGTATTTTCTCACTAGTTTGATTGCTGCTTCGTTAGCTTCTGCCCCAGAGTTACAAAAGAATACTTTATCCATGCAGGAATGCTCGACTAACCATTGAGCTAGCTGTCCCTGTTCGGGAATGTAATAAAGATTGGAAACGTGGTGTAGCTTTTTAATCTGTTCGGTTACGGCAGTGATTAAAGCAGGATGAGCGTGACCCAGAGTACACGTAGCAATCCCCGCAACAAAATCTAGATATTCCTTACCTTCTGTATCCCAAAGACGACAGCCTTCTCCTTTCTCTATAGCGATGGGAAAACGACCGTAAGTTTGCATAACGCTATTGTCAAAGCGATCGCGGTCAAATTTTGCACTACTGGATACGGTTGAGGGATTTAAAATACTTGATTGAATCACAGGTAACTCCTGGGTAAAATTTATATTTTCTGAAAAATACATTTAAAATGACAGTTGTCATTTAATATTACTGGGATTGTTTTGTTTAAAGCCAGACTTATATCTCAATGTAATTAATTTTAGGCACAACTGTGGTCAAAGTCAGCACTGAATTATGAATGTATAGTTATACCTTTGAGGAAAAATATGGTCGCTTACGAAAAGAGTTGGTCGGGGGCGGGGTAGTATTAGCTAGCATCGTATTAGTCGGTACACTTTGGTATTGGTTAGTAGAAAAGTGGACTTTTTCTGAATCAGCTTACATGACGGTGATTACCCTGTCTACAGTAGGGTTTTCTGAGGTGCAACCTTTAGGAGAACGGGGACGAATATTTACCGTTGCTTTGATCTTAATGGGTTTGCTAACTATTGGTTATATTGTCAACCGTTTTACAGAAGCCCTAATTCAAGGGTATTTTCAAGAAGGAATCAAACTAAGACAGGAGAGAAGTTTGATTGAATCTCTAGATCGACATTATATTGTTTGTGGCTTTGGGCGAACTGGTCGTCATGTTGCCCGCGAGTTTTTTGCTGAAGGTATTCCCTTTATTATTATTGACGATAATCTCGAAGAAGTAGAAGAAATTAAACAGCTAGGATATACGGTAATTTTGGGCGATGCTACTTTAGATGAATCTTTGGTTCGTGCCAAGATTGATCGGGCAATTTGTTTGGTGACGGCGTTGCCCTCAGATGCCCAAAATCTGTATACGGTATTGTCCGCCAAGACTCTAAACCCCAGAATTAGAGCGATCGCTCGCGCTAGCAGTGAAGAAGCGGTGCAAAAACTACAGCGTGCTGGGGCAGATGCGGTGGTGTCTCCCTATATCACTGGAGGCAAACGGCTGGCAGCAGCAGCTTTAAGACCCCAAGTAATGGACTTTGTTGATGGTATTATCACGGGGTCTAATCGTTCCTACTATCTAGAAGAATTTCTGATTAACTCTGGGGATTGTCCCTATGTGGGGAAGAGTCTGCGGGAAGCCAAATTGCGATCGCAGACGGGGGCTTTGGTCTTAGCAATTCGCCGTTTTGATGGCAGCCTGATCGCTGGACCAACAGGAGAGACTTTGATTTTGGAACAGGACGCTCTAATCTGTATGGGAACAGCAGAACAGTTGCGAGACTTGAACCAAATTTTGGGACCGATTGATTCTAGCGACTCTTTAAGGCTGCCCAAAAATAAGTAACTGATTGCCAATTATTGATTATTGATTACTAATTACTGAGTTATGACGCATATTTTGGTAGTAGAAGATGAAGCAAAGTTGGCTCAGTTTATCAAATTGGAACTAGAGTTTGAACAATACCAGGTAACTGTTGCCTTAGATGGCTTTACTGGATTATCTTCTGCTAGAGAAACCAAGCCAGATCTAATTCTGCTGGACTGGATGTTGCCTGGAATATCTGGGTTGGAAATCTGCCGTCGTCTGCGTCAGACGGGGGATCGAGTACCAATTATTCTGCTAACTGCTAAAGATGAAGTAGGCGATCGCGTCACTGGCTTAGATGCAGGTGCCGATGATTATGTAATCAAACCCTTTAGTATTGAGGAACTGCTGGCTAGGGTTAGGGCTAATCTTCGTCGCGAGCAACATGAGGATACGGATTTGCTACAGTTTAGCGATCTAACCCTCAATCGCTCTACCCGCGAGGTGTTTCGTGGACAACGCTCGATTGAATTAACCGCTAAAGAATTTGACTTATTAGAATATTTAATTTCTCACCCCCGTCAGGTACTAACCCGCGACCAAATTCTAGAACGAGTCTGGGGCTATGACTTCATGGGCGACTCCAACATTATTGAGGTTTACGTCCGCTATCTGCGTCTCAAACTAGAACATCAGCAAGAACCCCGCCTGATTCAAACAGTTCGGGGCGTGGGGTATGTATTGCGGGAGTAGGGAGTAGGAAGTAAGAAGTAGGGAGTAGGGAGTAAGAAGTAGGGAGTAAGAAGTAGAGAGTAAGAAGTAGGGAGTAAGAAGTAGGGAGTAAGAAGTAGGGAGTAAGAAGTAGGGAGTAAGAAGTAAAATGTAGTTACTGGTAACTCCGAACAACGTCGCGAATCGCACTCTTAGCTACTCTAGCGACAAACGATAAATGACAAACTACTAACCATTTGCGAAGCTACATGCGGGGATTACCCCTTTGTCCCTTTAGGGACTAACCACTAACTCCGAACTTTTGTACAGACGCGAAATTTTGTGTCTGTACGAACTCTAAACAAACACCTCCTCGCACCAGCTACCGTGTAAACCATAAGGAACGTGATGTTTGAGATGTAGTAGGGCGATCGCTTCTCCTGCTAAGTTTTCGCCATCCAAGATTGCTAGGGTAGAACGGTGTTTGCTGCCATCATAAACTAAAGTTAAGACCCAGCCTGCATCTTCGCGATCGCTGTTGGGCTTGGGGACAAAAATTGGCTCACTCACAAAACCACTAGGGGCAAAAGAATGTAGCTGGCGTTCTCCCGTATGTAGATCGAGCTTTAAAATTGCCTGTAAAGGTGCATTGCGTCCCGTGTTGTTGGCTGCTGCACCGATATATAAATAGCGATAGTCTCGACCGACCTGATCTGGGTTATGGGTGGGAAATTCGCAGCAGCGACTTTCTAACATCTGGCGATCGACCGTATCATCATCTAGATTTAAAGTAAATCGCCATAGCTGCCCAGGATCGAGACTGTCAAAATCTACTTCTTTATAGTTGGAGTCTGGCTGTACTTGGGGAAGAGATTGATAGGTAATCGAATCTACACAAACCCGATTGCCTTGCTCAAAAGCATTAGCATGATGGAACACAAAACCAGATTCAACACTAAAGGTTTTAATTTCTCGGTTATTGGGGTCGCGAGGGATTAGAATCACGTTGGTTGGCTGATCTGGCTGAAACTGGACACATTCTCCTGCACCACGCATTCCTAATAAAAATGGTAGGGGATTGAAATTAACAGGATTTTGAAAAAAGATCGCGTAGTTAGGGGTAATAATAAAATCGTGAATAAAAGAAAAGCCAGGAACGCTGTGGGAATGACGACGCAGCAGCTTACCATCGGGGGCAAATTCAAATAGGGTAATCTTACTAGAAAGTCCAGGATCCACCCGAAAATTAACTAAACAGGGTGCGCCATCATCAAATTGGCAGCTAGGGTCGATCCAAGGATGGGCTGCAAAAGCATCACCTGGTTCTAATACACCATCGAGGTATTCAGTCCCTATCGTCTCCAAAGTTTTGGGATCTAAGCGGTGAGGTTCGGCAGCTTCCCACAAAGCGAGTAATTTATCACCCCAATAGATGACTCCCGTGTTGGCAATGTTTTTTAGCTTGAGGTCGAAGATATTGTTTAACCAACCTCCTGGCTTGGAAGTGCCAAACACTCCTCGATAGAGAATTTTTCCTGCTTCCTGCTCTTTGGCGTATGCCTCAGTTTGTACGAAGCGATTGCGGTAATGTACTCTACCATCTTTAAAGGAAAACGCGCTAATCATACCGTCGCCATCAAAAGGATGATGAATTGCTGAATCGCCAATATCTAATAAACCAGGACCATTGCGAAACAACGTCCCAGATAATTCAGCAGGTATTTCTCCTTCAATTTCTGTAATTTCGTACTCGTATTCATTGGGCTGAGAGTCGTAACCTCGCCTCCATTCTGCAATATTGTAAGGTTGATTCTCTGCGGTTTGGGTAATGGTGTTGGTCATGATGATGGTTGCCTTAGAGCGGTCTTGCTCTGCTAAAATATCAAGATTTGTAAAGTTGTCTATATATTTTAGGATAGTCCGAATTATTAAGAAGCGGAAGATTTTGAGCTGTCAAAAGTCGTATTCTAAAGGAATTACTTTACTGCCTTGGGCGATCGCCATTGCGGTAAAGTTGTGGGATATGATATTTTTGCTTAAAGGAGTATCGAGATTTTACCCAAAAATAGAGGTTAATCGCCTATTTATCAGATTTCCCCTGGGGTACGATGTGTAGACGGAGCGCTTAGTAGAAGGGATACCTAGGTGTGTGGCATTGTCAAGCTTGAAGGCATTATTTAATTATTTCATCATCCATAACTAAAAACCAGCCAACGATGATAGTGCAGGTGGAATACACTATGTTAAATACTCTACGGTTTTTATGGCATTTGCGCCGATTAAGACGATCGCTCTAACCAAACAAAATTCAACGTTTTCGCTCTTTACAATAGCAGAATGCAATTGATAATTTATTTGATTTATGGGTAGTGCATACTATCGGCTAAACAACTACATTTTTTGTGTATTGGATGAGTAGAGAATGAACATCAAACCCCGTCGTCAGAAAATTCAAGCAGCAAATTCCCAAGTTCCGATAATTCTAGCGGTGGAAGATGAGACAGACAACTTACTACTTATTTCCCACGTACTAATTTTTTTAAAGCTTAACTTTATTACCGCAGCAGACGGCAAAACGGCTTTCGACCTAGCTACTAAATACAAAATTGATTTGGTTCTTTTGGATCTATTATTACCAGATACCAACGGTTTCGAGCTAGTCAGACGGTTAAGAGAGAACAAATTGACCAAAAACGTTCCGATTATCGCTATTTCTGGTTTAGCGCAAGATAGCGATCGCGATCGCGCCCTATGGGTTGGTTGTAACGATTATCTCAGTAAACCCTATTTAATTGAAGATTTGAAGCATAAAATAGACTGCTATCTACCCAAGAATGCTTAGGGTTCGAGCTTAGTTTGCGCCACAATATAATCTACGACATCCTGAAAACTCCGATTTTTTTGATATATCGTCAACTGTCTTTGTGCGCCATTACCCTGCTCTAGTATTTTTTGTACCCCATCAGAAACAACCTCCCAGTCACCAAATTTGGCTAATGCTGGATGCAGATAATTGAGAAAACTTGTGACTAAATCTTGGGCGGGTAGGGAAGCATGATCGACCACATCGATCAAATTACCTGTTAAGCCATAACGCGCTGCACACCAATGAGCAGCTCTTAACAATTCGGGACGCACTCGATTTAAGGGGAGATCGTTAATTACTTCTTGATAGCAAGTCCAGACTAAAGCGCGGATTAAACCAGTAATTGTTACCGCTTCTTCAACGGTCATACAGATATCGGTGACGCGAAATTCGATGGTAGGAAATCTGTCAGATAAACGGATGTCCCAATAAATCGTAGTTGGGTCTTTAATTGCGCCAGTGGCAATTAGATTGTCAATTAAGGTTTGATATTCTTGGTAATCTTCAAAAATCTGCGGTTGTCCAGTCATCGGTAGCCTCGTCCACATCTCCGTACGATAGCTGGCATAACCTGTATCTTGACCTAACCAAAAAGGAGAGTTGGCTGAAAGTGCGAGCAACACGGGTAGCCAAATACGTGCGCGATTGATTACCTGTATTCCGAGAGAACGATCGCCAAAACCAATATGAACATGATTGCCAAAAATGACCAATTCCCGAATTAGCTGTTGAAATTCTGCCTCCAAATTCTGGTAGCGGGTTTTTGGGGTGATTTCTTGCTCTCGCCAGTCAGAAAAAGGATGGGTTCCTGCTGCTGCGATCGCCTGACCCGATTTATTAGCTGCATCGATGGTCATTTGCCGACAGCGAGCTAGTTCTTGACGTACTTCTGAAAGAGAGTGGCAAATTGTCGTGGCAATTTCTACCTGAGAGCGGTGCATCTCTGGCTGAATAATGTCTTGATTAAGATCTGGAGCTAAATTTTTTTGAGCGTGGTCAATTATTTGCTCTGCTTTGCCACAAAGCTCTCTCGTCTGGGGATTGATGATTTGATATTCTTCTTCTACACCAATAGTAAATTCTGCTGATTTATTCATTTTATAAATGGTTTTAAGATTTTTAATAGTTACTTAAAAGCTTATATCTTTGGCTAGAATTAATCGTGTATCCTCAGCAATAGGTTAGCTAAAAAAATAGGGGTTTAGCCAAGCTAAACCCCAAATAAAACCAAATTTTGCAATAATTAATCGATGGCTTTTTTGATGTCGTCTTTAACGTTTTCTACGCTATGCTGTACCTGAGCTTCTGTCTGTTTTTCTTGACCTTCTGCCTTATCTTTAGGGTCTCCTGTCACTTCTCCTACTGCTTCTTGTACTTTACCTTCAATATTTTTAGCAGTTGCTTTTGCTCTATCTTCAATACTCATTATAAATTAATCTCCTTATATCAAATCACTCTTCTAAAATATTAATCGAAGACACTTTTTACATCCATCAAAAGATTGATTTTATAGTTAAAAACAAATGAAATAAGTATATATATAGCAATCAGGAACCAAATGTGAGAATAAAACTAATGACAAAGAACCAACAAGGCGAGTTAGGCAGCATATTAATAAATGTTTAATTCCCTTGACAAAGGAACTTGAGTCAATCTGAGGATAGATGATTTTAAATTATTGCGTTTTATATACTTGCTGGAGTGATCAGGATATTTATAGGTATTTATTAGGAATTGTTAAATATGGCAAGTTCAATAGAATTCAAGTTATTCGCTCCCTACAACAAAGAGGCAGCCGTTATTGGCAGTTTTTCCGATTGGCAACCCATAGCTATGCCCAAGGGAGATGACGGTTACTTCAGAACCGAAATTGAATTGGAAGATGGCGTACACGAGTACAAGTTCCGCGTCCGTTCCCTTAGCTGGTTTTTTGAGAAAGATCAATGGACAGAAGTAGTCGATCCCTATGCAGTCAATATTGCACCAGAAAGCCAAAACGGTACCATAACTATCAAAGATGGCGAACCGATTGTCGATACTTATGTCTGGCAACACGACGATAAACCCTTACCCCCAGACCATGAGTTGGTTATTTATGAACTTCACATTGGCGACTTTTCAGGTGGTGAAGATGACGATAAAACTCGTGGTAAATACCAACACGTAATTGAAAAATTAGACTATTTGGTAGAATTGGGCATTAATGCGATCGAATTGATGCCAGTAAAAGAAAATCCTGGTACTTATAGTTGGGGATACAGTCCACTACACTTTTTTGCAGCCGAGTCTAACTACGGTACTACCTACGAACTCAAGCATTTAATCGATGAGTGTCATGGCAAGGGTATCCGAGTAATTTTAGACGGGATTTATAACCACGCCAATACCGAATGTCCTCTAACCCAAATCGATCACGACTACTGGTTTCACCATTCTCCTACCGACCCCGATAATAGCTGGGGACCAGAATTCAACTATGAAAAATACGACGAGAATTTAGAAGTCAAACCCGCCTGGAAGTTTGTTGGCGATACCGTAGATTTCTGGGTCAAAGAATATCACATCGACGGTATTCGCTACGATGCAGCCAGACAAATCGATAACTACGACTTCATGCACTGGATTGTAGATCGAGCCAAGGAAGATGGTGGCATGAAACCCTTTATCAACGTTGCCGAACATATTCCCGAAAACCCAGCAATTACTAACCTAGAAGGTCCCATGGATAGCTGCTGGCACTATAGCTTTTATCATACCGTAATCGAACATATCTGTGGCGATCGCTATGAACCAGAAGAGTTGAAAAATGTTATTGACTGTAAGCGTCAGGGCTTTATGGGTGCAACCAACGTAGTAAATTACATTACCAATCACGACCACAAACGGGTAATGGTAGAGTTGGGCAACCGCAGTATTCTTGACGAAGCAGCTTTCAAACGAGTTAAGTTAGGTGCGGTTTTATTGATGACTGCGGTGGGTATACCCATGATGTGGATGGGTCAGGAGTTTGGCGACTATCAACCCCTTAACCAAGAAGCGAGTAAGATCGATTGGACATTACTTGCTGGAGATAATAACCAGGATCTGATTGCCTATTACAAAGGTTTGATTAATCTACGCAAGGAAAACCACGCCCTGTATACAGAGAATATCGACTTCTTCCACGAAGATCCAGAATCAAAGGTAATTGCCTATACTCGCTGGAATGACGAAGGTTCTCGCGTAGTGGTGGTGGCTAACTTCTCTGACCAATTCCTAGCTGGTTATGCTGTTCCCAATTTCCCTGCTGACGGAACTTGGCATGAATGGACTGGTAACTACGATATTGAGGCGGGTAATGGACAAATTATCATCGATTTGCCTGAATACGAAGCGCAGGTATTTGTTGTCTAATAAAGGTGACTATCTATACCTATTTATTTAGCAAGAATAGTGACCACCTATACTGAATTAATTGGTAGGTAAAACGATATTAAAATATTAATTTGCTTACCTACCTCAAACAACCAAATCCGCTTGATTCACATCTAAGACAGGTAATTGTTAAATTAATTATTGCCTAATTCATAACTATTGAAGAATATTTTAGCTAAATTTTATAATTTTGGGATCATATCTGTTCTAGACCACAGATAGACCATTAAAAGCTCAAAAAAGCTACTTGCTTCATTTAATGTTAAAAAACTCTTTACTATTACTTAACCTATAAAAGATTGTTTAAGGGATTAAATTTTAGAGTTTATTCGATGTAGGATAAGGCTACTTTTTAGTTTTCAATGGAGCAAGCCAGAATGAATGTTAGAGATAAAACACTATCGAAATCGCTTCAAGTTTTAACGTTAGGAATCAGCACAGCATTCTTAGCTATTACTTATCCTCTAATCGCTCAAGAAACACAGTCAGAGCCACAAACAATAAACATCGATGGGTCTAGCACCGTATATCCCATAACCAAAGAAATAGTCGAAGACTATCAAGCTAGCCGAGAGGAACCAGTAAATATAGAAGTTGACTTTTCTGGTACAAGCGGAGGCTTTGATAAATTCTGTCGCGGGGAAACCGAGATCAACAATGCTTCCCGCCCGATTCAGCTAGATGAAATGGCAGCTTGTAAAGAAGCTGGGGTGGCATATATCGAGTTACCTGTGGCTTTTGATGCGTTAACCGTAGTTGTTAATCCTGCCAATGATTGGCTCGATACTATTACTACTGAAGAGTTAGCTCAGATTTGGTCGCCCGACGCTGAAGGCAAGATTACTCGCTGGAATCAAATTAGACCAAGTTTTCCCGACCAACCGCTCAATCTCTATGCTCCTGGTAAAGATTCAGGAACTTTTGACTATTTTACCGAAGCTATAGTGGGAGAAGCAGGAGCCAGTCGCGACGATGTGACAACAAGTGAAGATGATGATGTTTTAGTCCAGGGAGTGAGCCAAGATCCTAATGCTTTAGGTTATTTTGGTTTGGCTTATTACGAGCAGCAAGCCAATAAAATGAAATCGGTGGCTATAGATAGCGGTGAAGGGGCGGTTCTACCTTCTGTAGAAACCGTAGAGCAGGCTACATATCAACCCTTAGCTCGTCCTCTGTTTGTCTATGTCAATGCTGCTGCTGCCAGGAAAAATGAAGCATTGGTTAGATTGACAGAATTTTATTTGGAAAATGCTCCAGAGGTTGTTGGTAAGGTGGGCTATGTTCCATTACCCGATGAAGCCTATCAGATTAATGAAGTCACCTTTTATCGAGGTGAGGTGGGGACTGTGTTCGATGGACAGTCTCAGTTTAATGTAACTATTCCCGAACTACTGCGTAAACAAGCTAGATTCTAAAACTATATTTTAAAATTATAGTCAGACAAAATTAGATTAGGACATTAAATCTATCTGCTTACAAGTAGTGATCCTAAATCCTGTTTATAGAGGTTACTTATGTATCGCCCCCTATATCCCCCAACTTTGGGGGACTTAAATAAGTTTTTGCCTCCTGGTGAAAGTAACTTTTACCAATCGGATTTAGTACGAGTCTGGCTGATAGACATATCCCAACCTGCGAAGATTTACTTCTAATTTTTGAGATCTTTGAATTCTTCGATGACTGATACAATAAAAAGTCTGCAAGCTTACCGAAAGAAATAACCATGCGACTAAACCAGATGCTGTTTGTAACCCTGCGAGAAACCCCAGCAGAGGCAGAAATCCCCAGTCATCAATTGTTACTCCGCGCAGGCTATATTCGTCGTATTGGGAGCGGGATCTATGCCTATATGCCTTTAATGTGGCGAGTGTTGCAAAAGGTATCACAAATAGTGCGAGAAGAGATGGACGCGACGGGGGCGCAGGAATGTTTGTTACCTCAACTACAGCCCTCGCAGCTATGGCAAGAATCTGGACGTTGGGATACCTATACCAAAGCTGAGGGGATTATGTTTTCCCTAACAGATCGCAGCGATCGCCAATTGGGTTTAGGACCAACTCATGAAGAGGTAATTACTACTATTGCCCGTGAAACGATTCGTTCTTATCGTCAGCTACCGTTGAATTTATATCAGATTCAAACAAAGTTTCGTGACGAGATTCGTCCTCGTTTTGGCTTGATGCGGGGTCGGGAATTTATTATGAAGGATGCCTATTCTTTCCATGTCGATGAGGCAAGTTTAAAAGAAACTTATCAGGCGATGGATCGGGCATATCGCAACATTATGACTCGTTGCGGGCTGGAATTTCGCCCCGTAGAAGCAGATTCTGGGGCAATTGGTGGTTCTGGTTCTCAGGAGTTTATGATTCTGGCAGAAGCAGGAGAAGATGAGATTCTCTACACCGAAGACGGTAAATATGCAGCAAATACGGAAAAAGCGGTATCTCTACCCCCAGAAGTGGTCGAGTCGCCCTTTGATAACTTTGAAAAGTTAGCCACTCCCAATACAGAAACCATTGCCAAACTAGCTGAAACGGTCAAATGTTCGCCTACGGTAATTGTTAAAAATGTTTTATACGAGGTGGTTTACGACAACGAAATGACGGTGTTGGTTATAGTTAGTATTCGTGGCGATCGCGATGTTAACGAAGTAAAGCTACAAAACGAGTTAACCAGGCTTGCTCCTCAATATAAAGCCAAGGCGATTATTTCTTTAACCGTACCAGACGCTACCGCTCAAAAGAAATGGGGTGCAAAAGCTCTACCTCTAGGTTATATCGCGCCCGATCTTGATGATGACTATATCAGTGCATCTAAAAACGTTGCCAAGCAGTTTCTGCGTTTAGCAGATTGTACCGTTGTAGACCTCAAAAACTTCGTTACTGGAGCAAATGAAGTCGGTTATCACGTTGTCGGGGCAAACTGGGGCGATAATTTTGCCTTACCCAAACTCCAGGTAGACCTTCAAGAAGCCAAGGCAGGCGATCGCAACCTTCATGACTCCAGTCAGACTCTTATTAGTGCGCGGGGTATCGAAGCTGGACATATTTTCCAGC
>JADEXJ010000387.1 GCA_015207195.1 Pleurocapsales cyanobacterium LEGE 10410 | reverse complement strand
TACTTATCGCTTGATTGCTGAGTAACTCAACTCAACTTAACCGTTGATTGCAGGAGCAGTTAATGCTACAGGAGCAGCTTCAGTGCTTGCCAAATCTAGAGGGAAGTTGTGTGCATTACGTTCGTGCATGACTTCAAAACCCAGGTTAGCTCGGTTTAAAATGTCTGCCCAAGTGTTTACTACACGTCCTTGTGAATCCATTACCGACTGGTTAAAGTTGAATCCGTTCAAGTTGAACGCCATGGTGGAAATTCCCATTGCAGTGAACCAGATTCCGATTACGGGCCATGCTCCTAAGAAGAAGTGTAGACTTCTGCTGTTGTTGAAGGATGCATATTGGAAGATCAGACGACCGAAGTAGCCGTGAGCTGCTACGATGTTGTAGGTTTCTTCTTCTTGTCCGAATTTGTAACCGTAGTTTTGTGATTCGGTTTCGGTTGTTTCACGTACCAAAGATGAGGTTACTAGTGAACCGTGCATCGCGGAGAATAGTGAACCACCAAAGACACCTGCTACTCCCAACATGTGGAAGGGGTGCATCAAGATGTTGTGTTCTGCTTGGAATACTAACATGAAGTTGAATGTTCCACTGATTCCTAAAGGCATTCCATCGGAGAAAGATCCTTGTCCTAGAGGATAGATTAGAAATACTGCTGTCGCTGCGGATACGGGAGCGCTGTATGCTACACAAATCCAAGGACGCATTCCTAGTCTGTAGGATAGTTCCCACTGACGACCGAGGTAGCTGAATACACCGATCAAGAAGTGGAAGATGATCAACTGGTAAGGTCCACCGTTGTATAACCACTCGTCTAGGGAAGCTGCTTCCCAAATGGGGTAGAAGTGTAGACCAATGGCGTTGGAGCTAGGTACTACTGCACCAGAGATGATGTTGTTTCCGTATAGTAAGGAACCTGCTACTGGTTCGCGGATACCGTCGATGTCAACAGGAGGTGCTGCGACGAAAGCGATTAGGAAACAAGTGGTTGCTGCTAGGAGTGTAGGGATCATGAGAACACCGAACCAACCGACGTAGATGCGGTTGTTGGTGCTAGTGATCCACTGACAGAACTTTTCCCAGCTATTCTGGGTTTGAGTTTGTTGTAGAGTAGTTGTCATGTGTTAGATAATTGCGTTGTTTATGTATTTGATGTTCTAGATAATTA
>JADEXJ010000129.1 GCA_015207195.1 Pleurocapsales cyanobacterium LEGE 10410 | reverse complement strand
CCTTTCCTCGGTGTCACCGTACAGCCGATGGTCAAACTTGATGGTTATGAATTAATTATCGGCAGCAGCATCGACCAACAATTTGGACCTGTTTTGCTATTTGGCACGGGAGGACAGTTAGTAGAGGTGTTTAAAGATCGAGCATTGGCATTACCTCCTCTAAACACAACTCTGGCACAAAGAACGCTCGAACAAACCCGCATCTATGAAGCTCTAAAAGGAGTTAGAGGGAAAAAAGCCATAGATTTAACGGCACTGAACAAATTAATGGTGCGTTTTAGCGAACTGGTAGTCGAACAACCCTGGATTAAAGAAATAGATATTAATCCCTTGCTGGTTTCTGAAGATCGTCTATTGGCATTAGATGCCCGCGTGATTCTCCACGATTCAGACACAACTGAATCAGATTTATCTCAGGTTGCAATTCGCCCTTATCCCAGTCACTACACTAAGTCCTGGACGTTAAACGATGGCAAACAGATAACTATTCGTCCAATTCGCCCTGAAGATGAACCCTTAATAGTCAACTTTCATCAGTATGTTTCGGATCGAAGCATTTATTTACGATATTTCCACCTGATCAAACTACAAACTAGAGTTGCTCACGAAAGACTGACGCGAATTTGTTTTATTGATTACAATCGCGAACTGGCTTTAGTCGCAGATTATCTCAACCCCGACACGGGAGAGCAGGAAATTTTGGGTGTAGGTCGCTTGAGTAAAATTTACGGTACAAATGAAGCGGAGTTTGGTATGTTAGTTAGCGATCGCGAACACGGTATTGGATTGGGTACAGAATTATTACACTCACTCATTGATATCGGTCGTCAAGAAAAATTAACCCGAATCACCGCCGAAATTCTGACCGAAAATACTACCATGCAGCATTTGTGTACCAAACTCGGCTTTGAGCTTGAGAGACATCAAGATGTGGTTCGCGCTTGTTTCAATCTTGAGTAGTTAGTTATTGATTACACCCAGCGATCGCTACCGAACAAGTAATGAGAACGGCATTAGCGATCGCTAAATTCTGAATTTAAGAACTCTACCAGTGCGTGACAAATATCGATGACGGTGACAATACCCGCTAGTTTACCCTCCTTTAAAACGATCGCTGCACCAATTTTGCGCTCGCTCATTACAGAAACTACAGTCGTTAGAGGAGTATCGACCTCTACTGCATAGGGATTAGCAGTCATAACATGACGCACGGGAATTTCATTAGCATCTGGCAGTACTATTGCTGGACTTTTCATCCAGCCGAGATCTCGTTCCGAAACAATCCCGATGACGCGATCGCCGATTTGAATTGGTATGTGGCGAATCTGATGCTCTCTCATCAATTTTACCATCTCAGCCACTGAAGCATCTGGTTTGACAGAATAGGGGGAGGGCTGCATTAATGCCTCGACAGTGGGCATTTGTTTGTAGTCTGATAGTTTCATTAACTCAATCGCCACGATTTATATTTAAACTATCTTAAGATTAAATTGTCTAAAACAAAAATTAAATCAATTTTAAGATCGGGATCTTTGGTAACTGATATGACTTTAATTATTTCAAAAAAATGCTATAAAAATTAATTGACCCAAGGATTAAGTTCAGACTAAAAAATACTAAATAGCTGTCAACTTGGTCAATATAGGATTAAAAATAAAGATGTTAGAAAACTTACTCCCTCCCCTTAATGACCATAATCTACCCTATCCAGACACCATTCATCCTATAGTAGTACATTTTGTGATTGCAATGGTATTATTCGCGTTTTTTTGCGATGTTGTCGGATATTTGAGTAAAAACTATAAACTTTTTGAGGTTAGCTGGTGGAATATGTTTTTTGCCACAATCTCAATCTTTATTGCCGTTATCTTTGGGCAAATCGAAGCAGGGCTAGCAGTTGCCTATGATGCAGTAGAACCTATTTTAAACTTACACAGTATTATCGGTTGGTCGCTATCAGGGATCATTGCAGCCATTACCGCCTGGCGTTATGTGATTCGTTCTCAAGACCCTAAAAAAATGCCTGTAGCTTATTTAGGAATGGGATTCTTGCTGACAGGTTTAGTCTTTTACCAAGTATATCTCGGAGACGAATTGGTCTGGGTCTATGGTTTGCATACGGTTCAGGTAGTTGAAGCAGCCAAAGAAGGACTTCTTTAAGTAATAAGTAATGAGTAATAAGTAATGAGTAATAAGTTTTTTTACTTCCTTGAGACATGAATCCAGATTTAATTAATCAATTACAGTTGGGCGCTAATGGACTGCCCTATAAAATTCCCATGCACCCCAATTTAGTCCACCTCACTTTAGGCTTATTTATTATTGGCATTGCTTTTGATATTGTGGGGGTGTTGTTTCCCTTTGACAAGGTAGTTTTTAAATATTTGGCGATCCCCGCTACCCGCGCTAACTTCTTTGATGTGGGTTGGTACAATATGCTGGGTGCTGCGATCGTTACTTTTTTTACCGTAGCCTTTGGTTTTTATGAAATTATGCTCGTCGGTTCGACTCCAGAGGTTAAAAGTGCTTGGGGTTTGGGCGCGATGGAAACTATGCTGTGGCATGGCGTGGGCGGTGTAATTCTGTTAGCTGCGATCGTCGGCATGGCTATCTGGCGTGGCTTCCAACGCTTTGTCTGGCGCAACGATACTAGCCGACAGGTACAATGGCGGTATTTATTAGTGGGCTTAATAATCTTCTTTGTGATGTATTTACACGGCACTTTGGGGGCGCAACTAGCTGCGGAGTTTGGCGTTCACAACACCGCTGGCAATTTACTCCGTATGGGACAAGACCCCAATGTATTACTTAAATAAAGTCGATTAAAAAATATGAAACGAGCTATTACACTGGGCGCGATCGCCATTTTTTTAACTATCGCTAGCATTTGGATGGGTCGCGCATCCTATTCTTGGTTTCCCCCCCAAGCTTCGGCGGAGGCGATCTTATACGACGATTTATTTAGTATCTTAACGGCGATCGGGACGTTTATCTTTTTAGGCGTGACCTTGGCGATTGTTTATAATATTATTTTTTATCGGGTTGGTAGATACGATACCAGCGATGGTCCTCCCATTGAAGGGAATGTCCGTTTAGAAATTCTCTGGACGGTTACACCTTTATTGATTGTCATTGGTTTGGCTACTGCTAGCTATCAAACCTACGACAAGATGAATTTACATGGTCCTACAGAAATTGCCCATTTACCTCAAGTTATCGAACCCGCTTATGCCGATACGGGTATGACAGCCGAACCCATGACGAATGTCGAAGTAGACTCCAAACAGTGGGCTTGGGTATTTCGCTATCCCGAAAAAAACGTTACTAGTACCGAACTACATTTACCAGTAAACCAACGGGCGCATTTCGAGTTGCGATCGCAAGATGTGATTCACGGCTTTTACATTCCTGCATTTAGAGTTAAGCAGGATATTATTCCTGCCAAAACCATTGACTTTGAATTTACTCCGATTCGTGAAGGTAAATATCGTTTGCGCGATTCCCAATATAGCGGTACTTACTTCGCTGCCATGCAAGCAGATGTCGTAGTCGAATCCCCAGCAGCATACAAAGACTGGTTAAACGAAGCAGCCAAACAGACACCCACCCCCGCACCCAATCAGGCAGCTAGCGAATATGCCCGCAGGGAACAAAAAGAGGACTCAGCAGGTTGGAAAACCGTTGTTCCTGCCCCCGCGCCAATGGTTAATTATCATCCGTAATTTAAGTAATAAGTAATAAGTAATAAGTAAGCAGTTGTAGCTACTAACAACTAACAACTAATATGCGAAGCGGTCCCTACGGGATACCGTTAACGAAGTGTACTCTTATGCGAAGCGGTATCCTTTAGGATTAGGGAAACATATATCCTTTAGGACGACTAACAACTAACTAATAAATGACCACCACCACCCCCCAAGACCTAATCCCCAAAACGCCTCCCAATTGGCGCAAATACTTTAGCTTTAGTACCGACCACAAAGTAATCGGCATTCAATATATAGTTACCGCTTTCTTTTTCTTCCTGCTGGCTGGTGTCTTCGCCATGATTATGCGGGGAGAATTAATTACTCCCGAACCAGATTTGTTAGACCGCACTGTCTATAACGGTCTATATACAATGCACGGAACGATTATGCTGTTTGGCTGGACGTTTCCCGTCCTATCAGGATTTGCCAACTATCTCGTTCCTCTGATGATTGGGGCGCGAGATATGGCGTTTCCCCGCCTCAATGCCGTAGCTTTTTGGATGATTCCCGTTGTCGGTATTTTGTTGATCCTTAGCTTTCTTGTCCCTGGAGGTCCCGCACAATCTGGCTGGTGGGCGTATCCCCCCCAAAGTTTGCAAAATCCCACAGGTAATTTAATCAACGGTCAATTTATCTGGCTGTTAGCAGTTGCCATTTCTGGCGTATCTTCGATTATGGGGGCGTTAAACATCGTCACGACCATCATTCGGATGCGTGCGCCTGGTATGGGCTGGTTCAAAACTCCTGCTTTTGTTTGGACGGTGTTGGCTGCCCAATTGATTCAACTCTATGGCTTACCAGCCCTAACTGCTGGTGCGGTCATGCTGCTATGCGATTTGTCCGTCGGTACGGCATTTTTCGATCCCGCCCAGGGAGGCAACCCCGTATTGTTCCAGCACTTTTTCTGGTTCTATTCCCATCCCGCCGTATACGTGATGGTTCTGCCCGTATTTGGCATTTTTTCGGAGGTATTTCCCGTCTATGCCCGCAAACCTCTGTTCGGCTACAAAATTGTGGCAGTATCTTCTCTAATCATTACTGGGTTGAGTGGTATTGTCTGGGTACACCATATGTTTGCTAGCGGTACGCCAGGCTGGATGCGGGTGGTATTCATGGCGAGTACCATGCTAATTTCCGTACCGACAGGGATTAAAGTATTTGCCTGGGTTGGCACAATTTGGGGCGGTAAACTGCGCCTCGATACCCCAATGCTATTTGCGATGGGCGGTTTAATTAACTTTGTCTTTGCGGGAATTACGGGCATCATGTTATCTTCCGTACCCATCGATATCCACGTCAACAACACCTACTTTGTGGTGGGACACTTTCACTATGTCCTTTATGGCACGATTACCTTTGGAATCTATGCGGGTATCTATCACTGGTTCCCCAAGATGACAGGCAAAATGTATTACGAAGGCTTAGGTAAACTCCACTTCTATCTAACCTTTGCAGGAACAGCCCTCAACTTTTTACCCATGCATCCCCTTGGTTTAATGGGAATGCCCCGTCGTGTTGCTTCCTACGATCCCGAATTTGCCTTTTGGAATGTGTTGGCTAGTTTGGGCGGATTCTTACTCGGTATCTCGACAATTCCTTTCATTCTTAATATGGTTAGTTCTTGGACTTCAGGCAAACCCGCAGGTAATAATCCTTGGAAAGCCATCGGACTAGAATGGCTGATTTCTTCCCCTCCCGAACATGAAAACTTTGAAGAAATTCCTGTAGTCGTTGCCGAACCTTATGGTTATGGGAAGGATGAGAAGTTGACGGAGAATATGGGCGGATAAATTAGGTAATAAGTAATAAGTAATAGGTTATGACTAGTTCTGAAAGTGCAATTGATAACGTAGAGTTAACGCGATCGCTTGAAATCCCAGCAACTCACGAACATGAAGAAGATAATCGAATGTTGGGTTTTATTATCTTCCTGCTATCTGAAAGTGTGATTTTTCTCAGCTTTTTTGCTGGCTATATTGTTTATAAAACCACGATGACTGACTGGCTTCCTGCTGGCATATCTGGGTTAGAGGTTCGCGAACCTGCAATTAATACTGTGGTGTTAGTTTCTAGTAGTTTTGTGATTTATATTGCCGAACGTTTTTTACATAAAGAAAACCTCTGGGGTTTTCGTTTCTTTTGGCTGCTAACTATGGCAATGGGTAGCTACTTTCTCTACGGGCAAGCTGTGGAATGGATGGGTTTAGAATTTGGTTTTACTTCTGGCGTTTTTGGCGGAACTTTTTTTTTGTTAACTGGCTTTCATGGTTTGCACGTTCTAACAGGGGTGCTATTACAAGCCATCATGTTAATCCGTTCTTTTCTGCCTAATAATTATGCTGGCGGACAGTTTGGCGTAGAATCAACTTCTTTGTTTTGGCACTTTGTTGATGTAATTTGGATTGTTTTGTTTATTTTGATTTATGTTTGGCAGTGAAAGAAATAATTAAAGTCAAATGCTATATTTTATATTTTGAGAGTCTAAGAAAAAGATAACATGTTCATCTATAATCTCTAGTATATATTCATCTCTTTTCTGTTTTTGCTGTTCTCTAAATGATAGCCATAACTTTCGATCTAGTTTTCTTTTCATTACTTCCAAAAATTTTTGGTGAGCCAAGTCGCTGCTGTAGTTCAAATTGATAATCTCTTGTAATTGTTGTTTTAATTTCTTGTCATCAATAATGTTTATAAATGTTTTCATATCTCTGTTTGCTTCAGCAATTTCCCAATTTGATTTTAATTTTTCAGTAATGGGTATTCAAATATATCTTGGGTTTTCTGGAAAACTTTCTGACCAGAAATCCTCGATAATTTCTTTTTCAGCAGGCGTGCCATCTAAGTAAAACGGCTCGTCTATTTCAGCTATAATCTTACCTGTTGTACGGTCTAAGTAATAATTTACGTCTTCACTGCCATCTTTGAAAACAAGCCTAAGTTCATCGAGATCGATATTTATTTTCATTCTGGTTATTGTAAAAGTAGAATAAACACTATTTGTTAATTACCATTAATCATAATTTTAAAAATAACATGGAAACTAAAACAACAAAACAAGCAGCAAGAGAACTAGATAATTTAATCGAACAAGTAGTTGCGGACACTCAACCAACTATTATCAAAAACGATCGCGGTAGTCAGGTTGTGGTGATGCCTTTAAGCGAATTTACAGCATGGCAAGAGACAATATATTTATTATCTAACCCTGCTAATGCTGCCCATCTTCTTAGTTCTATCGAATCAGCGCAGGAAGGAAAATTTGTTGAAAGAGAATTGATTGAGGAATGAAGCTGACATTTACAGAGGCTGGCTGGTCTGATTATTTGTGGTTTCAACAAAATGATAAAAAACTGCTTAAGAAAATCAATACTCTTATCAAAGATATTCAACGCGATCCTTTCGATGGAATTGGCAAGCCAGAACCTTTAAAGGCAAATCTTTCTGGTTATTGGTCGCGACGTATTAATAGCGAACACAGATTAGTCTATCAAATCATGAAAGACAATATTATCATTGTTGCTTGTCGGTTTCATTATCAAAAATAATTTAGTTTTAATGCGATCGCATCACAACTATGTACAAAATACCAATAAATAAAAATGAATCACTTTTCTTACCTAGAACCAACTAAACCTTTACAACTTTTTTGTAAATTGCGATCGAGCATCGCAAATTGTTTGGTTATGTTTAAACTCATGGTTAGTTTAGCAACTTCTACTTAAGATCGAGCGAATCAGGAGGTTGCCGAACAACGAATAGAGTAACTAAATACCATCACGCGATCGCTTTCTCAAACATCCATAACCCATTAATGAAATAGCTAACTTTAATTATGTTAAAGGATACTATCAAAAAAGAAATAGACCAGCTTAACGATGAGCAGTTAAGAAAAATCGCTGATTTTATGGCTTCACTAAAAGCTCAAGATGTGAAGAAAACGGAAACTCAACTTTTTTGGCAAAGAGCGACACCAAAAGAGCGATCGCAAGAGTTTCGAGAATGGGTGGCTCAATTACCTCATAATAATATCAGCCTGAGCGATGAAGCCTTCGACCGTGAAAGTATTTACGACTAATGACAAAATATTTGCTGGATACTAATGTTATTCTACGCTTTGCTAATCCGTCTGATAAACAACACGATCTAGTTACTGAAGCAGTAGCTATCTTATTAAAACAGTCTGATGAATGCTATTTAACACATTGAACTTTGGGTGGTTGCTACGCGCCCAATTGATGTCAATGGTTTAGGTTGGTCTACAGAACAAGTTAATAACGTAATTGAACAACTTCTAAATCGCTTTCCTCTAATCGAAGAAACATCACTTATATTTCCAGCATGGCTTGATTTAGTAACCGATAATCGAGTTAAAGGTAAACGAACTCATGACGCTCGAATTGTTGCAGTTATGGTCGTTCATGAATTTACTCAAATTTTAACTCTCAACCCAAACGATTTTAAGAGTTTCTCAGAAATTACCACAGTGCATCCTCAAGAAATAATCAATTCTGCAAATCGAGAATAGATTTTTTAGATAAGTTGCGATCGCTATTAATTACTGACAAATAACAAAGGACAAATAACATGATTATCGACGACCAATTTTACGATGTAATTATTGTTGGCACTGGTGCGGGGGGTGGTACGCTGACTCGCAAACTAGCCGAAGCTGGTAAGAAAATTCTGGTGTTAGAACAGGGAGATTTTACCGAGAAAGAAAGTTCGGAATTAGTCGAAGACGAACTGTTTAAAAAAGAAGATTATCACGCCCCAGAACAGTGGTACGATCGCGAGGGCGAACCGTTTCATCCTCAAGCTAAATACTGTGTGGGTGGCAATACTAAAATTTACAGCGGGGCGTTGTTGCGTCTTAGAGAAAAAGATTTTGAACAGGTACAGCATCAAGAAGGTATTTCTCCCGCCTGGGGTTTAAAGTATGCCGATTTTGAACCCTATTACACCGCAGCGGAAAAACTCTACCAGGCACACGGTAAAGCAGGTGACGATCCGACAGAACCCCCTAGAAGCGAAGATTTTCCCCTGCCACCAGTAGATAGAATTCCGCAGATTGAAGCATTAGACGATCGCCTGACCAAACACGGTCTGCATCCTGCTTATCTGCCCATCGGTATTGGAGATGAAGGGCGCACCGACTCGGAAGATACGGGGGTTAGTCCAGCTATTAAAACGGGGGGTGATGTTACTCTGAAAACTTCGGCTAAAGTAGTCTCTTTACATACCAATCCTGCGGGAACAGAAGTAAAAGGGGTTCAGGCGGAGATAAACGGACAGGCATATCTATTTATGGCGCAGATTGTCGTGCTTTCCTGTGGGGCGATTAATTCTGCTGCTTTATTGTTGCGATCGGCAAATGCTAAACATCCTAACGGGTTGGCTAACAGTTCCGATTTGGTAGGGCGTAATTTGATGAAACAGTTGATGACGGTGATTCTCCAGCAGTCTCCTAAGCAAAATGACGGTTTGTTTCAACGCAGTATGCAGATTAATGACTTTTATTGGGGAGATAAAGATTTTCCTTACCCCATGGGACACATTCAAGATGCGGGGGGACTTTTGCAAGACGTGATCTTTTCCGAGTCGCCACCAATTTTATCGATCGCAGCTAAACTGATGCCTGGTTTTGGTTTAAAAAAATTAGCTAAAAACTCTGTTGGCTGGTGGTTGCAAACGGAAGACTTACCCGATCCCAAAAATAGAGTTTACGTAGAAGGCAAAAAACTCCATCTTGACTACACGCCCAATAACCTCGAAGCACACGATCGCCTGTTGTATCGCTGGCAAGAAGTCCTTAAAGCCACTGATAGACAATCTCGCGGTATCCATCCCTACGGTAGCGCACCCATTCAAGTGGTGGCTCATCAATGCGGTACCTGTCGCTTTGGTGAAGACCCCCAATCTTCGGTTTTAGACCTCAACTGTCGCACCCACGATGTTGATAATCTCTATGTGGTAGACAGTAGTTTTTTCCCTTCCAGTGCTGCGGTGAGTCCAATGTTAACGGTGATTGCTAATGCTTTACGGGTGGGAGACAAATTGATTGAGAGATTGAGGTAAAAGTAGCAAGTAGAGGTGCAACCCTAATGATTTTAATGTCTGAGGACGGCGCACCAAAACAGGCAAAACATAGCGTTATCCGTTACTCGTTACCCGATAAGAAGAGCGATCGCGTTTTAACATCATGCTAGCAACCACCATACCAATAATTGCCAGTAATCCCATGGGATAAAAAGCATAGGTGTAGCTACCAAACCAATCCCGAATTTGTCCTGTAGCCAGAGTGCCTAATAATGCACCTACGCCATAAGCTGTAAATACTAGCCCGTAATTTTGAGCATAACGATCTGGATTGAAAAATCTGAGGGTAGTAGTAGGAGCCATCGCTAGCCATCCTCCCAAACAAAACCAAACTAGCGCGAAAGCAACCAAATAAGTGGCAACTTGTCCTTCTTCAGCATTGAGCATCAGTATACAGGCAATCAGAATTAGAGTATAAGATGCGATCGCCACATAATGAGGTTTAAAGCGATCGCTCAACCAGCCAAAAAGAGGGCGACTAAGACCGTTAAACAAAGCAAAAAGAGAAACGCTGCTGGCTGCTAATTTGGGATTAATATTGATAATTTCTTGTCCGACTGAACTAGAAATCCCGATCGCACTCAAACCAACTAAAGTTCCAATAGCGTAGCAAATCCACAGTCCGTAAAAAGAACGACTTTTAAAAAGACTGACGGGATAGGGAATTGTGGCAGAAGATTTAACTTGAATCCCTAAGTTATTGCGGGGATGCCAGTCTGGAGGCGGTAATTTCATAGCGATCGCAATTAATAGAATAATCGCAGTAAAGGCAATTCCCATGATTCGCAGCGTGGGTTTAACAGTGTAAACATCAATTAAGCTGTTGGCCAAAGGAGCAGTAATTAAAGGAGAAAGCCCAAAACCAATCAGGGTTAGTCCCACAGTCAGTCCTTTGCGATCGGGAAACCACTTAGCAACTACAACCATTGGTACGCCGTAAGCAAT
The DNA here is from genome assembly GCA_015207195.1 of Pleurocapsales cyanobacterium LEGE 10410. Lineage (GTDB taxonomy): Bacteria > Cyanobacteriota > Cyanobacteriia > Cyanobacteriales > Xenococcaceae > Waterburya. Next base: position 7,329 of record JADEXJ010000129.1, on the reverse strand, counting down.
GCCCACACCAGTCCCCGCAATGACTCCGTAGGTAAGAGTCATTATCTCGATATTGCTGGCGAAACTAGATAAAATATATCCCGCACCAACAAATATGCCACCAATAACCGTCACTTTTTGAGTGCCAATTCGAGGAATATAAAATCCCGCGATGGTCACAAAGACTGCATAAAATACTAGGGCAAAGGTATAGGGTAAAAGACTTTGGGTTGCACCGATATTCCATTCACCTTCTAAGGGAGTTCTAAAAACACTCCAAGAGTAAACGCTCCCCAGACAGAGTAAAATGGTCATGCCTAGAGGAATCAGCAACCATCTGCCTTTATCTGCTGGTAAGCCAAATATTGCAATATCTTTTAGTTGTGAATCGATCATAAGTAATTTCACTTCAGGTTGAGGTGTTTGAAAGGTTTAGGCAGCAATAAGTTTGAGAAGTATTACTTTGCCCTTGAAACTACATAAGTGAGAGCTTCAATTTGATAGTTAGGATCGCTAAATGTAACAATTTTAAGAAGAAAATATCGGTCATTTAAATTAAAAAATTGTTATTGATTTTGGGTATTATCTACTCGATTATGGTTATTTAGTTAAAATCGAGTTATTCTAATCATTAGCAGATAAATTACCAACTCTAAACAGTAGGAGGAAAGCTATGGTTGTTACTACTAATGAAAATAAGCAGTCAGTGCCAGAAGCATTACCTTTTTTGGAGGCAATTTGTTGGCAAACTGATGATGTGTATCGTTTTGACGACGAGCAAATGTTGAGTCGTTATGAAAGAGGTTGGAGATACCGCAGTATGTTCAACAATCTCGGAGATCGGGAGCTTAATTTTATAAAAGAGCTTGCAAGACGCTATGATTCTTGGCTGCAATCCGATCTATGTGCTTCAAATTAGATCATCACAACAAAATTCTGACAATTCTTGAAAGCTTTAATCAAAATCTTCTTAATGAGAGTTTTGCCTATTTCGGAGGTGGGACTCTCATTACACTTGATTTTGGAGAATATCGTTGGAGTAAAGATGTAGATTTTATCTGTCCAGTTTCTACTTCAGGCTATAAGCGTCTCCGTACCGCTATTTACGACGGTGGTTACAAAGCTCTGTTTGACGATTTAACTCAGATTGAAATTGGTCATAGTACTACAGATCAATATGGAATTAGAATGCTGATTATGGTTGGAGAATTGCGAATTAAGGCTGAAATCATTGCTGAAGTTCGTTTTGAGTTAGATCCGCCAAGATATTTAAAATGGACTCCTGTTCCTTGTTTAAGTCTTAACGATTGTTTCACTTCTAAATTACTAGCAAACAGCGATCGCTATATGGACAGTAGTGTGGAAGCAAGAGATTTAATCGACTTGTCTGTATTGCGACTTCACTCTCCAATTCCCTCTTCGGCAATTGATAAAGCGGAAAGTGCTTATGAAGTAATGCGCCCTCTAAAAGAAGCAGTAGAGCGTTTTCAATCAAAACCCGATTTCAGAGATAAGTGTTTCGGTGGTCTTCAAATTGATAGCATTCAAATTCCTAAAATTATTGATGGTATCGATCTATTGGCGAAAGACTTAGGGTTAGCTAATACAGAAAGAACTTTTAAAGAGAAACGCGATCGTTATGATTTTTAAATAAATGTTCGCCATTTAATCTTTTCTAAAATTGGTTTCATTTTGCCATTAAGACCACAGAACTTCGTGATTCAAGCTGATACTGCCAATTATTAACTAAAGGTGCGGTTGCTAATTCGCAAAAATCATCGGGTGCAGTAAGCGAAGTATCGATGACTCGATGCCAATTATGTCCTGCGCTCAGTTTTGGTAATTCAAAGGTTAAAGACTCCCAATAAGCATTAAACATGACGTGCAGATACTCTCTACGTTGAGGATGGACTAGGGTAAAGGCTAAATAGCGAGATTCGTCGCTCCAGTCGGGCTGACGAAGTTTTAGTCCATGCCAGATTAAATAGGGGTCTATGCCTTTGGTGCTGGCTAAGGCTTGTTCGAGGCGGAATACTTCCAAACTTTGAACAAGAGCGATCGCCTTTTTGACGAAGCGAAATAAACCCTGGTTCGACTCAACATTACTCCAGTCGAACCAGCTCAGTTCGTTATTTTGGCAGTAAGTGTTGTTATTACCTTGCTGAGTCCTTCCAACCTCATCTCCCATAGAAATCATCGGCGTTCCCTGAGACACAAGTAACACGGTAAAAAAGTTTTTAATCTGCTTTAGCCTGAGCTTTTCAATTTTAGGATCTTCTGTTTCGCCCTCTACGCCACAGTTCCAGCTATGATTGTCGTTACCACCGTCAAGGTTATTTTCGCCATTGGCTTGATTGTGTTTGTGGTTGTAGGAAACCAAGTCGTTAAGAGTAAAGCCATCGTGACAAGTAATAAAGTTGATACTGCGGTTGATGTCAGTATCGGAGCGAAAATACATATCTGGACTAGCTAAAATCCTATTTGACAATCGTTTGACCATTCCCAAATCACTTTTGATAAAGCGACGCACATCATCGCGAAAAGGACCATTCCACTCGGTAAACCAATCTCCCAAATCTACAAAGCGACCTACGCCATAGAGTCCCGCAGCATCCCAAGCTTCGGCAATTAGCTTGGTTTTAGCTAATACGGGATCGGACTCGATCGCCCATAATATATTGGCGGTGACAATAGAAGTATGCCAGAGAGAAGCCCCCGCAGCGTCCCTTGCTAGCACGGAAGCCAAGTCAAAACGAAAACCATCGACGTGCATTTGGGTTACCCAGTAGCGCAAGCAGTCAATAATCAAGCGACTAACTACGGGATGATTGGCTTTAAAACTGTTACCACAACCACTATAGTTATAATAATCGCCTTGTTCTTTTGACAAAATATAGTAGGTTCGATCGTCCAAACCGCGCCAAGAAAGAGTAGGTCCGTGATGATTACCTTCGGCGGTATGATTGAATACCACGTCAAGAATAACTTCGATACCCGCTCGGTGTAGAGCCTTGACTAAATCGCGAAACTCGTCTAATGCGCCTAAAGGATCGCGACGAGAGCTATAGCCATTGTGGGGAGCAAAAAAGCCAATAGTGCTGTAACCCCAATAGTTTTTACGTTCCCCTGGAGCATCATCCACATCAAAAAAGTGAATGGGGAGTAATTCTACTGCGGTAACTCCTAATGATTGTAGATAAGGTATTTTTTCGATTAAGCCCGCAAAAGTGCCTCGTTTTTTCTCTGCTACCCCAGAGTTGGGATGAGCGGTAAACCCTCTTACGTGCAGTTCGTAGATAATGCTGGTGGCATAGGGAGTACGGGGGGGGAGATCGCCTTCCCATTCATAATCGCTGGTATCCACTACTACAGACCTTAAAGCGCGATCGCAGTTATCTCCTGGTTGGCTGGCAGCTTGGCGACTGTAAATTCGCTCTCCCGCGATCGCTTTGGCATAGGGATCGAGCAGTACTTTATTCCCATCAAAACGCAAGCCTTTTTCTGGTGCATATTTACCATAGGCGCGATAGGCATATACCTGACCTGATTTCACTCCCTTGATAAAAACGTGCCAGTAATAACAGCTACAGTGTATTTTGGGGTCTAAAGCGATTACTCTAGCAGGTTGGGGAGCTTCGGGGCGATCAAACAACAGTAATTCTAAAGCCGAAGCGCGGGAGAAAATACTAAAGTTAACGCCATCGGGATAGACTGTAGCACCCAGAGGAAAGCTTTTACCAGGCAAAACGCCAGCAGTTATCAAGCGATCGCCCTTGACGCTAGTTTTAGTTGCCAATGGTTGATTTAACATATTTCCTCGGTAAAAGTTTGCACCAGGTTGACGTTTCTTTACATACTGTGGTTTGTTCTCACCGACTTACTTATATATTAAAACGTTTAAAGCTGAACCAAGAAACAAACTAAACAAATGTGTTAAGTAGGTGGGGGTAATTAAATAGAAGATAATTAGTCAGCTTGGGGAGATAGGGAGTTAGGGAGTTAGGGAGATAGGGAGATAGGAAGTTAGGGAAGAAACAAGATGTTTGGGTGTGATAAATTATTGTGCCTACCTGCTTAGATAAACTTAGATAAACAAAAATTATCAAAAAAGCGAGCGCCTATTTTCCCTGAACCAGAAAATTCTAATCCTGCTTTCTCTAGCCAAGAATCTACTAATCAAAATTTAATTTTAATAGTTTCTTGAGATAGACGAAATTCATCTTTAATCTCTATTAAATGAACTACCTCATTTACTGTAGATGCAGAGTTGTTGAGGATATGAATGTATTTTAGCTTACGTTCAATTTCGCATAGTTGAAAGTTTAAATCGGAAACTATTTCTGGATCTTCGTTGTACTCTAATTTGCTAATTACTCGACCCTTCAAAACTTTATAATAAGCTTGTAAATTTCGGAAATAATAATGCAGTTCTCTGACAGTAGAAACAACTGAAGTGTCGCTTGTGGAGAAGACAGGTTTTGGGCAATCCATAATTACTTTCTCGAATAAGTAAAGTGTAGAGCTGTATAATATTTAAATTACCACCTATTGATTTATTTAATGTTACCAATGCAACAATTAAATTATGTTTTAAGCATTAGGTTTTAAGCAACATAATTTGTAAGACATTAATCTGTAGTTTCCAAGGAAAGTGACGCTCTTTTAACACCATCCATTTATCTTTAAAAACTTCTGCTTGTAGATGATAATCTTCAGGATTATTAGCAGGTTGATTGAGTTTAAGATATAAGGTCATGCGGTGTTGAGTTTCGCTAATTGTCGCCAACCAACAGGGAAAAGTATTTGGCTCATTATCTGTTTTGGGAAAGATCAATTGATGGGCGCGAATGCCGACATATTCTAGAGATTCGGGGATAGATTCTATTACTTCTAGATTACAGTTCCAGTCGATCGCCCTTATTTGGCGATCGCCAATGACCACAGCGCGAGAAAAGTTTTTACAGCCAGTTATCTGGGCGGTTCTAAAATTACCAGGATGCTCGAAAACATCCTGTTTTGTACCGTTGGCGATCGCTTTTCCTCGATCTACTACCAGAAGGTTAGGACATACCCGATAGGCTTCTTCGAGGTTGTGGGTAATAAACAGAGTTACCCCTTGATATTTAATTAGATTATTTCTCAGCAGTTTTTCTTGTTTATCCCGTAAATAAGTATCCAAAGCCGAAAAAGGCTCATCTAAAAGCATGATCCCTGGTTGACTGGCTTTGGCTCTGGCTAAGGCTACTCTTTGCTGTTGTCCCCCCGAAAGTTCTGCTGGATAGCGATCGCCCATTCCTGCTAAGTCTACAGCGATCAATTGCCGTTCGATCTCCTGTTTTATTTCCCGATAAGATTTACTTCCTGGCATCCCAAAAGCAATATTTTCAGCAACGCTGAGGTGGGGAAACAGGGCATAATTTTGAAACAAGATACCACAGGCGCGATCGCATGGCGGTAAATTAATATTTTTCTGAGAATCAAATAATACTTTTCCGTTTAAAACAATAAGCCCCTTGTCTGGAGTATCTAACCCCGCAATACAGCGCAGAATCAAACTTTTGCCCGCACCAGACCCCCCTAACAGTCCTAACGGCGTTTGGTCTGTCTGAAACGAAATATCTAATAGAAACCCTGGTAATTGTTTTTGGATATCGACAATTAATTCAATTTTAGCTTTCGGGACGGGATAATCTATGGGTTTTGGGCGTTTTACCGATAAATTCCATTTCACTTTAGAGACGTAGCATGCTCTACTACGGGGTTTTGGTTTTCGATTTATTTTATTTTCCGTCCCATAATTAACTGCCGTAATGACCCCCAATGAAATCGCCAGCATGATAATTACCAACCACAATGCCCGCTCCATTTGCCCCCCTTCAGCAGCAAAAAAGATCGCGATGGGAATAGTTTCGGTTTTTCCAGGAATACTCCCTGCCAACATTAAAGTTGCGCCAAATTCCCCTAAAGCCCGCGCAAAAGCTAGTAAAGTACCAGCAATTAACCCTGGTTTAGCTAAAGGCAGCATAATTTGCCAGAAAATCCTCGTTTCGGTCGCTCCCAAAGTTCTGGCACAGGCAAAAAGATTGCGATCAATTTGTTTGAATGCCCCCAAGGCAGTTTTATACATTAGGGGAAAAGCTACCACTGTCGAAGCGATGACGGTAGCATACCAAGAAAAAATAACTGTCAAGCCGAACTGAGCTAAAATTTGACCGATAAAGCCGTTTTTACCGAATAACAGGAGCAATAAAAAACCAACTACCGTCGGGGGAAGTACTAATGGGGCAGTTAATACACCTTCGATTAACCCTTTAAATTTACCCCGATAGCCCAACATCCACCGTGCTGCCACAATACCCAAGAAAAAAGTAATTACCGTAGCGGTAGTGGCAGTTTTGAGGGAGATCCAGATGGGGGTTAAATCATTTAACATTTAACATTGAGCAGTGGTTGTTAGTTGTTAGTGGTTAGTCGTTAGTTACGAAGGACGAAGGACAAAGGACAAAGGACAAAGGACAAAGGACAAAGGACAAAGGACAAAGGACAAAGGACAAAGGACAAAGGACAAAGGACAAAGGACAAAGGACAAAGAACAAAATTATTGTTTGCAGGCGACAATATGGAAGATATGCCAGTCTCGATCTTCGCCTAAGGGTGTGTTACCTGGGTGTTCTTCCTCTTCTAGTAATTCGATCGCGTAGGGTTTAAGGAGAGTTTCTAGTTGAGTACGGGTAAATGTATTAATTAACTCACTTTCTGCCCAAGAATCGCGATCGCCAAATAAATGACCGCAAAATCTTCCTCCTGGTACGAGGGAATTATAAATCTGATTCCACAAGGTAGGAAAGGCATCGGGAGAACAAAAGGGCAAACAAAAGCTGGCATTGATTAAGTCTACTTGTTGGGGAAGCTGTACTTCTTCAAAGCTAACGATTTGAGTTTTTAATTGCTTGGGATTAATATTGGGACGAGATAATAGGCGAGCGATCGCATCGGGTTCTTTATCAATCGCCAGTACCTGCCAGTTCCGTTGTAACATTGCCACTGTATCTCTACCGTCGCCACAACCAAGGTCGATCGCCAATCCTGGTTTTTTAAATGCGTCTAGTGCAGTCAGAATCGTTTTTCTCGGCGGGCGATCGGCAACGGCATTATAATAGGCTTTCCAGTCTCGTTTTTGGGTTAACTGTTCATATGCGGAGCGGTATCCTTTAGGATTACTCATTACTCATTACTCATTACTCATTACTCATTACTCATTACTCATTACTCATTACTCATTACTCATTACTCATTACTCATTACTCATTACTCATTACTCATTACTCATTACTCATTACTCATTACTCA
>JADEXJ010000386.1 GCA_015207195.1 Pleurocapsales cyanobacterium LEGE 10410 | reverse complement strand
TACTCCCTTCCCACCAAAAGATTAGGTAACTAGTGAGAAAATGAAGTTGAGTGTATTTTGAACCTGTTGAGCCGAGAGAAACTGATTAGAATCCAAGAACTGAAACAACTTGTGTTCAATCTGTTCGAGTGTTGTCCCTATCGGCAGATGATGCAGAAATTTCAAGCGTGCCAAATGAATTACATACTCGACTAGATTCAACTTAGGAGAATAGGGCGGTAAATAGAGATATTCAACCGTAATCGATCTAGTCAGTCCCATCTGTTGAAGATGTACAGCTAACTGAGATTGCATTTTTTGTTTGTGGGTCGGGTTATTATCAAGAACAATGCAAAGTTGGTCATAGCCCAGCTCGACACATTCTAAACATAGCTCTGCTAAGTACTCCGAAACGTCTTCTGTTTTAGAACCAGGACTCAGCCGAAAAAACTCTTTGCCACTAATAGTATCAACGCAGAGCATTCCATTTAGTTTGTTACGCTTACGACGCTCATCACTTTTGACTTGTGGGCGAGTGTTGCGTTCTGCCCAACCGTAAAACAAACTAGGGCGGTCGTAGATAGCAAACTCATCAAAAAAGACTATACGCTCATTTGCTTGTTGGGATTGAAGTTTTTTTTATTGTCTCTACCCACACTTTTTGTGCTTTGGGGTTAGCATTAGCATAGTCTCTATGGGCACGCTGATACGATAATCCAAGCTCATGAAGCAATTCATAAATACGCGAGTCTTTCAACTGTACCTCGAAACGCTGGGCAATGACCTCTGAGATAATTGCTCCTGTCCACATCTGCCGTTCTATACCATAGTCCGTTGGACGTTGAGTGAGGATCATCTCTTTGAGTTGCTGTTGTTGTTCGGGAGTTAACCGACTAGGCTTTTGATGTTTAATTGGACTAACTAATGCTTTTAGTCCACCTTGAAGATACTTGCCAAGCCAACAAGTCAGTGTATCGTAGCTACATCCCAATTGTTCACAAACTTCAATGCGGCTATTACCTTGATGCAACAGTTTAACTGCTTCGAGGCGATGGCGAATATACTGCTGTTGATTACGATAGTAAAGTTTCTGCCACTTGTCGGCATCAAAAGGCTGTTTCTTTAACGCTTTTGTTTGATTCATTACGCTTCCTCTGTATTACCTGATTTTACAGTGGGAAGGGAGTA
>JADEXJ010000128.1 GCA_015207195.1 Pleurocapsales cyanobacterium LEGE 10410 | reverse complement strand
CTGACTGAACTATCTCCTTTCTCGATCGCACTGACTATTTTTTCTCGAAAATCCACCGAATAAGCTTTCATTTACGATCTACTTTTACAATGCTTGATTGTCCCATATTTAGATGCAAACCGCTGTATGACCTAACTATCCGATTCCGATTCCGTTTCAGCTTGCAAAATTTCTTGCGCCGTAATTCCATCACCCTGAAATCCGAAATACCAAAGTGAGGCTGCTGCCTCAGCGCGAGTTACGGGTTTTTTGGGCTGAAAAAGAGTAGTGTAGCCGAAAACACGCCGTAGATTAGAGCGATCGCCATTTTGAAAATCCGCATACAAGGCTCTAACTGCCAAAGAGTCAATGTTTGCCGTATCCTGAAATCCCCAACTTTCTTGGATCGCTTCAATTGAAGCTTGAGGTAGTGCTTGACGCATATCTAAGGGGACTTTCCAGGTAATTAGATCTTCTCTAATTAGAGGCGCATCGGGTCTAAACAGTAAATCGGTGCTGTCGCCAGTTAAACGCGAGGGTACTAAACCTGCTTCGGCTAAACTTTGAATTGCTGCAAAATCTGGATGTTCGGGTTTAACGTCATTAAAGGCAGGCTGACTAGTCTTGGTTGCGACATAGATTTTCTTGCCAGGATTGTCGCTATAGTAACGATTATTAGCTGTAATCAACCAACGAGCATATTCACCTCTAGTAATTATCTCGTTGGGGGCAAATTTGGTCAGTTCAACATTGGCATCGCCAGTATAGGGAGTCAGAATGCCCAAGGCTGAGACTGTTTCTAAAGGCTGACGTAATTGTTCGGGAACTTCATTTAAGTCGGTAAAGTCTCCTTCAGACAAATTAAGATAATCTTCTGGCACAAGTTCATCTGTCTTTGCAGCGTTCGCTTCAGATTGGGATTTAGCAGGTTGAGAATTTGGTGATTCAGGTTCGAGTTCGGCAGAATCGTTCGCCCGCATGATACTAGACCTAGGAATTTTTCCGTCTACAGGATGATAGATTACCGCTAGTCTGGTGTTTTTGCCATTAGATTCTCCTTCAGTAGTTGGGGGCAAAAGAGTAAGCTCGACTCTTAATTCATCCTTAACCGCGATCGCTCTAGCTATTTTTTGTTGGGGATCGATCGTAAAGGGTTTGACAATTTGCCAGTCATTGACTAACAATTCTGCCTGGTAATAGTCAGCGACTGCTTTACGGTTATCGGTAGTGTTCCAAACCAGCATTCCTGAGCGATCGCCTTGAGACTTAATTTCCTGCAATTGCGCTTGAGGATACACGGGAAAAGAGCTGGGAAAACTAAAGGGCAGATTTGAAACCTGAGATACCACTTGTGGATCGGTATTTTCCGCCTCTGCCGTTTCGTTCTGGGGGGAAGCATTCTCGGCTTCGGTTGGTTCTTCTGCCAGAGAAGCTATATCTGATTCAGCTTCAGTAACCTCAGTTTCTGCCGAGGGTGACTTCTGAGATGACTTTGAGCGATCTGTCTGAGATTCTTGTTCGATCTGGTCTTTTTTTAGTTCAGGATCGGCACTAATCAAGCTCTCTAAGGCTGCACCATTACCGCAGCCAGCTAACAAGGTCAACAAACTAGTTAATATAATTCCTTGAATCCCTGGGCGATTGTTTAGTTTGAATAACATGGCTACTTGCCAAAATTAATGATTAATATAGTTATTCAATTTTAATACTTAGAGATAGATATAAGAGCCGATTACACAAACAACCCAAACAACCAACGACAACTCTAGCCAGACTCAACTAGCGATCGCTATCTATAAAATCGACAACCAAGAACTAGTCAGTCAGCAGAAAAATCATCTGCGTTCATCTGTGTTCATCTGTGGACTATTCAATTACCTCCAATTATCTACTCCAACAGTTACTTATTACTCACCGTCAAACTACTAGACTCCTTAAAACGATTCGCCCCAAAAAATTTACCAACTCTCCGAATCAAACCATCAACATAGGTAAACAATACAGGTACAACCACCAAGGTTAAAAGAGTTGAGGTAGTAAAGCCACCAATTACGGCGATCGCCATCGGACTACGAACTTCTCCATCTGCACCAAATTCTAGGGCAATAGGCATCATTCCCGCCACGGTGGAAATAGAAGTCATCAAAATTGGGCGCAAACGGGATACCCCCGCAGCAATTACCGCTTTGCGTTGGGTTTTACCCTCTTTCAATCCCGATAGGGCAAAATCTACTAGCAAGATGGCATTTTTAGTTACCAATCCCATCAACAAAACAATACCGATTAGGGCAAAAAGTCCCAGTTCTTTTTGGGTAATCAATAGCCCCAACAGCGCACCACCAACTGATAGAGGCAAGGCTGCCAAAATTGCCATGGGATAGACGAAGTTGTTATACAGCAAGACCAAAATCGCATAGATACATAGAATAGCTAGCCCCAATGCGGATGCAAAACGAGAAAAGACCTCTCGCATAATTTCCGCATCCCCAGATGGCTCCTCAGTTACTGCTGGCGGTAAAGACTGCAAGGCAGGTAAGGCTCTAATCTTGGCGATCGCATCCCCCAAAGATATTCCTTGTAAGTTCCCTTCTACCGTTACCTGACGGTTGCGGTTAAATCTTTCGATGGTGGCTGGACCACTCCCCAAGCGGATTGATGCCACGGCTTCGAGAGGTACTAAGGTATCATTACGACTGGGAATATAGAGGTTTTTGAGAGTTGCTATATCCCGACGTTTTGCGGGGTCGATTTGGACTCGAATCGGAATCTGACGATCTGGCAGGTTAAATTTGGGCAGATTAAACTCACTATTACCAATGGAAGCTAAAGAAGCTGTGCTGGCAATATCCTGGACGGAAACTCCTAAGTCTGCTGCCCGTTGCGGATTGGGTTCGATAATAATTTCTGGCTTGACCAAGCTAGTACTGGTGGTTACCTCTACTAATCCTGGTATTTCTCGAATTTGTTGTTCGAGATTATTAGCAGTCTCTTGGAGTATTTCAGGATTGTTGCTACGCAGAATCAAAGAAACATCTTTATCGCTCCCTCCTGCACCCCGACTTTGAAAGCTAATTCTCGCCCCAGGAATCTTAGTAAAGACTTCCCGCATTTGGTCTTGAAACTCTCTTTGGGAAATATCCCGTTCGGTTTTCGGCACTAAGTTAACCGATAACAAAGCAGTATTAATTTCTGCTTCTCCTACCTCAGATAAGACGCTTGCTACTGCTGGTTGCTGTCTCAATACTCGATCTAGCTGTTTGACCACTGCTTCAGTGCGTTCGAGTTGTGATCCAGGGGGCAACTCGACCTGAATTGTACTAACCCCTGTATCGCCACTGTCAAATAAGCCTTTGGGAATGTAGGGGATTAGCTGCAAACTACCAAAAAAGAAAGCTGCTGCCAAAATTAGGGTAGCAATCCGATTTCTCAAAGCTAAATTGAGTAAGAAACGGTAGGGCTGCCATTTTTCGTTAGGGTTAGGATCGAAGTCTGAGGGAGAACTGATATTAGCAGGGTAGGTTATGTTAGTTGCACCCCGCTCGCCAGGAGTAATGCTATAGTCTAGGGCATCAAAAGCACGAAAGCGAGGATATTTAACAGGCTGTTTTTTTGGCTTGAGTAGATAAGCACTCAACATCGGCGTAACGGTACAGGCAACCAAAGTAGAAAACATGGTTGATACTGCCACCGTAACTCCAAAAGGCTGAAAGTATTGTCCTGGAATGCCTCCCATAAAGGCTACGGGAATAAACACCGCCACAATCGTAGCGGTAGTCGCCACCACAGCTAATCCAATCTCTCGCGCTGCATCTAAAGCTGCCTGAAAAGGCTTTTTCTTCATTTGTAAATGGCGATCGATGTTTTCAATCATACAGATCGCATCGTCCACCAAATTACCTACTGCTAAAGCCAAGGCTAACAAGCTCATGCTATTGAGGGTATAGCCTAAAATTTTCATTACCCAAAAAGTCGGAATGATTGAAAGGGGTAGAGCGGTGGCGGTAATTAAGGTAACGCGCCAGTCGCGGAGAAAAAGACCTACAGTCAGCACGGTAAGCAAACAACCCAAGACTAAAGAATAGATCGTTCCCTGATAGGAGGCGCGAATGGAATCAGCACTAGTAAAAATAAGTTTTAGCCTGACATCTTCGGGAAGAATTGTTTCTAAATTCGTGACTTCTGACCTCACTGCTTCTTCTACGGCAACATCTGTACTACCTAAGCTGCGTTTTACACCAAAGCTAACGACGGGTTCTCCATTTAAAAAGGCTTTTTGTCTTGGTTCCTCAAAATTATCCGTTACCTCGCCAAAGTTAGATAGAGGAACAGTATCTCCGCTGTCTAATTCAATCGGATAAGCCCTCAAATCCCTCACGCTTTTGGCACTACCCAAAGTACGAACGTTTTGTTCTCTACCGCCAACTTCCGATCGCCCTCCCGATAAGTTGATGTTAAACCGAGCAATCTGATTGTCTATTTCTGTGGCAGTAATTCCATAAGCCTGTAAACGCTCTGGATCGAGATCGACCCTGATTTCTCGATCTAATCCTCCTAGACGCTCGATCTGTCCTACTCCCTTAACATTGAGTAGTTCGGGTATAATAGTAAGATCTACCAAATTACTCAACTCTTCAACAGTCCGCCGTTGAGAAACCACCGCATAAGTAATCACCGTACCGCCAGTAAACTGCAATTTAGTAACGCTCGGCTCATCAATATCCTGGGGAAGTTCGGGGCGAATTTCTGAGATGGCATTGCGGACTTCATTAACAGCGCGATCGCTATCTACCCCCAAATCAAAGTTGATTACTGTTCTGGAACTACCGTCAGTGACAGTAGAACTCAGTTCGTCAATCCCATCTAAATTGGCTACTGCATCTTCAATTTTTTTGGTTACTTGGGTTTCCAACTCTGTCGGACTGACTCCCCTTTGGGTCACGCTAATAATTACAACTGGCACGTCAATATTTGGCGAGTCATTAATCCCCAAACCCAAGAAAGAGATAATACCGACGATTCCTAAAATGAGAAAGGCAACGATGGTGGGTACTGGGTTTTTGATTGACCAGGATGAGAGATGAAAAGACATATAAGAAGTAGTAAGTGGCAAGTATGGACAAAACGACCGTTCGCCCGCATTAGTAAAAAATATTTTCTCTATTGTATTTTAAACAAATCGATCTCCTGGGTGGTCTGCAAATTTTGGTGAAATAAACTATAATAGAATTATAGTAAAAATTACTATAATTGCCGATCAAACTGAATTTTTAAATCAAAGGCTATCTATTTATATGTTTACCGCAGTCAAACCACAAGCAAATCTTAACGAAATTCCTAGCGATCTATTTGGAGCAATCAAAGAGCTAAAAAAAGAGCTAAATGCCGTAATTTTAGCGCACTATTACCAAGAAGGAGATATTCAAGACATTGCCGATTATTTAGGCGATTCTTTGGGTTTATCCCAGCAGGCTGCCAATACCGATGCGGAGGTAATCGTCTTTGCAGGAGTGCATTTCATGGCGGAAACGGCAAAAATTCTTAATCCTGACAAACTAGTCTTGCTACCAGACCTAGAAGCGGGCTGTTCTTTGGCTGATAGCTGTCCTGCTGAAGAATTCAAAGCTTTCAAGGCTGCTCGCCCCGATCACTTAGTTATCTCTTATATCAACTGTACGGCGGAAATCAAGGCTCTAAGCGATATTATTTGCACTAGCTCTAATGCAGTCAAAATAGTCAATCAAATTCCAGCGGAGCGACCAATTATCTTTGCCCCAGATCGCAATTTGGGTCGTTATGTTAGCGAACAAACAGGGAGAGAGTTAGTTTTGTGGCAGGGTAGCTGTATCGTTCACGAAACTTTTTCCGAAAAAAGAATTGTGGAATTAAAAGTAGAACATCCCAATGCTGAAGTCATTGCTCACCCCGAATGTGAACCTCCCGTATTGCGTCATGCAGACTACATTGGTTCGACTACAGCTTTATTAAAGTACTGTCAAGAGAGTAACAGCAACAGGTTTATCGTCGCCACCGAACCAGGAATCATTCACCAAATGGCAAAGGCTGCCCCAGATAAGCACTTTATTCCCGCACCAGCTACCAACAACTGTGCCTGTAACGAATGTCCCTATATGCGCCTGAACACCTTGGAAAAGCTATATCTGGCAATGAAGAATCAAGCCCCAGAAATCACTTTACCCGAAGATATTCGCGTCAGAGCATTAAAACCGATTCAAAGAATGCTGGAAATGTCTTAGCTAAGTAAATATTAATTGTGTTAATTAACTTCTCTTTAACACAGAGATACGAAAAATTAACAGGTGGGAATTGACCTCGTGGTTTCTGATAATATTCCTAATAGTTCCGATCATCGACTAGTCAAATTAATACTTGAATATGGGTTTAAAAATAGTCAAGAATTTTGATACCAGCTTTATTTTAAATTCTGAAGCCAAAAATCTTTTGTTTGGTTTATTGACCAATAAGAGTTTCACCGAACAAATCAGTCAAAGACTACGGGAAACCGAAATACAGTTTACTAACTTATTGTTTCAACCAGTACCTTACAGCCAACAAACTCCTAAGGGGATGCCGAGAGAGTTTGAACAGTACCACCATTCGGATGAACACATTATCATTAACGTGCCACCGAATTTTATGTTTCAAGCTAAAATATTTAAACCAAGCCGTCTGTGCGCGATCTATCGCAAAGTCAACCACCAAAAATTTAATTAGTATTTAAATCTATAGCAGTCTCCGATAGAGAAAATGATGCTTAGCTACTCCTCATATCTGGTAGATTGCTAAAGTAGTTTAACCATCAAACATACTGTATGTCTACCAAAATTGAAACTATACCTCTTGATAGCCTGGAATATTTAGCATACATAGACAAAGATGGATCTATCAACGAAGATATGCAGGGTAAAATTGGCGTATATTCCATTTTTGATCGCGATCGACAAATGCAGTATGTAGGTTATTCTCGTGATGTTTATCTCAGTCTTAAACAACATTTAATTCGACAACCGCAACATTGCTACTGGATCAAAGTACAGACGATCGCTCGTCCTAGCCGTAAAGTTTTAGAGGAAATAGCCTCAGCCTGGATCGCAGAAAATGGGACAATTCCTGTCGGAAACAATCTTGCCAAGTCTGCCTGGACTGAACCAATTGATGCAAATCCTGCTATGACAGAGGAAGAAAAGGCACAATATCAGCAGAGCGAAGAATCAAAACAAATTAAAATACGAAAAAAAGTTGCCAGACGAGTAGAAGCCGAAATTCTTAAGCAGTTAGGCGATCGCGGAGTTAGAATGGATATTCGCTTTAATCCTAAACTAAAGGAGAAAGGTTTATTAGACTTAAAGTAAAAATTTGCTGGAGGCAATTGTTTAACGCCATCTCGAAACACAATAAATTACCATTAACTGAGTTGTTTTTAGATTAACAGCCACTCATCCTATACTGCTCATGAAAGCTATCCTGCTGAATAACCGCTATCGCATTATTAGAACTCTTGGTAGAGGAGGCTTCGGTGAAACATATCTCGCAGAAGATACTCATATGCCTTCGAGACGCAAATGCGTTCTCAAGCAGCTAAAACCGATTGTCAAACAGCCAAAAATACCTCTATGGATGAAGGAGCGGTTTCAGCGAGAAGCAGCTATTTTAGAAGAGTTGGGAGACAGCAGCGAGCAAATTCCTCGGCTTTACGCTTACTTTTCTGAAGATGACAAATTTTACTTAGTGCAGGAATGGATTGAAGGCTTAACTTTAGACCAGTATTGGGAGCAAGAAGGTAATCTGCATCGTGATGAAGTCAGGCAAATTCTGAGACAGCTTTTATCCATATTAGATTATGTTCACAGCCGTCGCATTATTCATCGAGATATTAAGCCTGAAAATATTATTCTACGCCAGGGAGATAATTTACCTTTCTTGATCGACTTTGGAGCAGTAAGAGAGGCGATCGCCACCGAGGTCAACCAAAATTCTAATAGTACTTTTTCTGCTTCAATCGGTACACCAGGCTACATGTCCTCTGAACAGGCAGCGGGTCGTCCAATCTACTCTAGCGATCTATACAGCTTGGGGTTAACCGCCATTTTCTTACTCACGGGACTCTCTCCTAACGAATTAGAAACTAACCCCCGCAACGGAGAAATAATTTGGCAAGAACAGGCTTTTAATGTCGATGCGGAATTGAGTTCTGTAATCAACCAAGCAGTTAAGTTTCATCCCCGCGATCGCTTTGCCACTGCCAGAGAAATGTTAAACAGTCTTCATAGTGGAATCAGCACTAGCCAAGCCAGCAACCCAACAGGAGTAACCCTAAATCTAGCACCCAGAACTAATTCTGCTGGAGATAATTATTTCTCTAGAGAAAGCCACAATACCATTGCCCTATCTAAACAAGGTAAATCCAAAAAACGTAGTTTAATAGCTACTGTGGGTTTATTTTTGCTGATCGCCATGGGAGTAGCAGCAGGAACTTTCGCTACGGGTTTTGTAGTGATCTCTAGCCTGTTGCGATCGCCAGGAGAAGATTCACCGCAGGAAGTTCCGTCAGCAACTCGCCAGCCAGATCTATTTCCTCCTGTAGCAGAGGTAGAAAAGGCTAAAGCAAAAGCAGAACGTGATGCAGCAAAAAAAAGAGCAGAAATTGCTCAAGCAAAAGAAGCTAGAGAAAACGCCGAGCCAAAAGAAGAACAGCCAGAAATAACTTTAGCAGACAAGCCACCGAAAATTCTGACCAAGATTGACCAAGAACCAGCAGAAATTGAGATACCGATCTTGACCACAGGGATAACTGAAAGCCAGCTCGTAAGTACACTAGGAGAACCGAGTTCCCAAAGAAGAGGGTGGCGACCTAACAGCAAAGTCCTAGTCTATTATGATGTAGTTCCCGACCGCGTCAACCTGAGCTATCAATCAGACGATACGGGCAAGATTCGGCAAACAGACGTGCTGCTTGATTCGACCGTCAGCTTGGATACAATGCAGCAAACTTTGGCTAGAATGCTAGGGGGAGATGCTCCAGTAGCAGTAACAGAAAAACTACGGGACGTTTATCAAGGTCAAACCAACTTTAGTTTTTTCAAGGTAAACAATTTAGAGGGTAAGGTTCAGCGCGATTCTAGAGATCGGATTAATATCTCAGTTTGGGATGGAGAATTTTGATCGCAGACAAATTAAGGTATGATTGTCTCTCCTAGGTTAAATGTTTCTGATATTTTGTTTGAGTATGATAGACAAAATATTATTCAAATAATTTATACGAATGAAGGAAAGGTTTGATTCTACTTCCAACGATTTAGAAGATACAGCAGAACTAGAAAATGGTAAGGCAGACATAGATGAGCAGTCTTTTTCTTTAGTCAAATCGAAGCCAGCAGAATCGACAGGGATTAAACAAACACCTATTCCCAAGAAAAACTACGAGCGCAAAATTAGCTTTTCTCAGTCACAATTAATCGTAATCTCCTTGCTGCTCATGGGGTTGGGTTTGTGGTTCCGCCTTCCCTGGCTGGGTTTGACTAGTGCGATCGCAGCTTTGTTGTTGTCTTTGGGAGTAGTGTTTAACTCCGTTAAAGACTGGATTGCCAAGTTTCTGACGATCCAGGAAAGAAGAACTATTTTAGCGTTTATTGGCTTTATTGCTGCGATCGCGGGATTATTTAACTACCTGGGAGTGTACCGTAATATTGGCTCCTGGCTGACCCAGTTTAAGTACGATGAATTTGGTTCTTGGGCAGATTGGATTGGGGCTTTGGGACAAATTTCTATCGCTATCCTGGCGGTATATGTCGCCTGGGCGCAATATGTGATCTCTAAAGACTTAACGATTCAGCAAAACCGTATTACTCAACAACAAACTATTGATACTTATTTTCAGGGCATTTCCGATCTAACCTTAAACGACGAAGGTTTATTAGAAGATTGGCCCCAAGAAAGAGCCGTTGCCGAAGGTAGAACCGCTTCCATCCTTTCTAGCATTGATGAAAATGGCAAAGCTAAAGTTATTCGTTTCCTCTCCCAATCTCGCTTGTTGACTCCTCTTAAAAGAGATAATCGCTTAGGCAGACCCATGCTTGATGGTAAGGGTGGATACTCTGAAGATCGTCCTTACGGAACTAGAGTAATCGATTTGGGAGTCATGCTGGCTGGGGCATATTTGGTAGGACAAGATTTGCGCTGGACAGATTTGAGTGATGCCAACATGGTAAGAGCTAATATCAGTCATTGCGATTTGGTCAAAGCCAACCTTGCCCGCACTGTACTATATGAAGCAAATCTTGCGGGGGCGGACATGAAGGGGACTCGCCTGTTTTACGGTGCATTACAAACTGCTACTCCTCGTAGTATTACCGTAGCACCAGACTACGAAACAGGCAAACATACAGGGGTTGTGGTAGAAAAAGCCAACCTTTCTGGAGTCAAAAGAATTAGTGAAGAGCAGCGTTATTATCTCTGTTCATGGTGTGGGGAAAAATCTAGAGCTACCATACCAGGAGGGTGTGAGGGGATTCCTAACAGGTTAGGTAGGTAAGGCAAGGAAACGGTAAAGGTAGTCTTTTTATATTTGATGGGGAGATAGGGAGGAGGGGAGAAGAAAGCAACGTCTTTGATTGTACTAACTGCTATAAAATCGAAGTTGAAGGTAGTAGTAATTACTAGAATCAGCTATGGTATTAGCCAAGTTCGCGCAACTGCAACACGCTTTAAAGGAATGGGCGATCGCCGTAGAAGCTTTAAGTAAGGGCAAGACGATTATTTTGTTACGTAAAGGCGGTATCCGCGAGGCAGGGTTTGGAGTTAAATATCCTCTTGTCTGGCTATATCCTACCTACGAACATCAAAAACCCCATTTACTCAAACCAGAATACGCTGACTCTGTAATGCCTGTGGAGTCTGGCTGGCATCCCAGTACTGTAGAAATTAACAGTTGCGCCGAAGTAAGGGAGGTTTTACCTATTAGCGATCGCCAGCAGCTAGAGGCATTGCAACCATATCACATCTGGAACGAGCAGATGGTTAGCGATCGCCTTAAATGGAAACCGCGACAACCGATAATGGTGTTACTGTTACGAGTCTATCGTCTTTCTCAATCACAAATTATTCCTTACCATGATGCCTATGGAGGCTGCAAATCTTGGATAGAGCTAACTGAACCGATTGCTACTCAGGAATTGGTTCCCGCAATCGACAGTCATGACTTTGAGCGTCAAGTACGAGAAATTAAAGCCCTAATTGAATCATGACTGTAGCTTTTATAACAATATTTGTTGCAGAGATATATTGGGGTCTGAGAAATATGAGAGTAGAAGAAAGAGGACTTGGGGACTAGGAGAAAACTACGAACTCCGAATTTCAAACTCCGAACTCCTAATAGTAAAGTTTTACATCGGTACCAAGTTTAAAGATAAACAATAAGCTTATCGTAGGTTAATGAGAAGCTTTATTGATTTTTGTCTGCAATAATTGTTATTAGGGGTTCGACCCAGCGTAAGTTAATCAACAATATGAAATTCTTTAATAAGCTAAATGTTTGTTTTGGCATATTTGCACTAGGCAGCGGTTTAGGTTTTTTGGGAAGTCGCTATATTCAACAACCGACAGCAATTGAACAATCTCAGATTTATCCCACGGCAATTCCTACTCAATCTATTCCTGCTAATATCGGTAATAGCAATCAAAACATCAATTTTATTGCCACGGCGGTACAGAAAGTAGGACCGGCAGTAGTTAGAATCGATGCCTCGCGCCAAATATCCTCAACACTACCAGAAAATTTTAAGAATCCTTTATTTCGACGTTTTTTCGGCAATGATGGCAAAGATGCTTCTCCCGATACAACTAATAGATTTGAACGGGGAACAGGCTCTGGCTTTATTATTGGTAGTGATGGACGTTTGATTACCAATGCTCATGTAGTAAATGGCGCAGAAAAAGTCAAAGTAACTCTCAAGGATGGTACTAGTTATGAAGGTAAGGTGCTGGGAACAGACATCTTTACTGACGTTGCTGTCATCAAAATTGAAGCGACGGATCTACCGACAGTAAGTTTGGGTAATGGCAAAGATTTGACACCTGGAGAATGGGCGATCGCCATTGGTAATCCTCTGGGTTTAGACAATACTGTAACCGTTGGGATCATTAGTGCTTTAGGTCGCTCTAGTTCTCAGGTTGGGGTTCCAGACAAACGTGTCAGGTTTATTCAGACTGATGCAGCAATTAACCCTGGTAATTCTGGGGGGCCTTTATTAAATTCAGCAGGTGAAGTAATTGGGATCAATACGGCAATTCGCGCCGATGCCCAAGGATTGGGCTTTGCTATTCCCATTGAAACGGCTCAGCGGATTGCGGATCAGCTGTTTAGTAAAGGACAGGCGGATCATCCTTACCTGGGAATTCACATGGTCAATCTAGATCGGGAGACCAAGGCAGAAATTAACCAGAACAAAGAGCTTGATTTTAAAGTTAACCAGGAGGAAGGGGTATTGGTAGTACGGGTAATTCCTGGTTCCCCCGCTGCTAAAGGTGGTTTCAAGCCAGGGGACGTGATTAGGGAAGTAGGAGATCGCCCCGTAACTACCTCAGTTCAGGTACAGGAGCAGGTAGATAAGAGCAAAATTGGCTCAAAATTAGAGGTTAAAGTTATGAGAGACGGTAAAATTAAAACTTTAAAGGTTAGACCGAGTGCTTTTCCCCAAGGTGAGATTGAGCAATAGTAGTTACGATTCTTTTTATAAAGCAGTATGAACGCGATCGAAGCAGATGTTCATTCATCCCTGCGGGATTTTTTGCGACAACACGGAAATAGGAATTTCCCCCATCATTTAACTATGGCACGTCTGATCGCCAGAGCTTTACGTTTGGGTCGCCCTACTCTGATGCAGACTGGCAGCAGCGTCAGTAAATATTGCCTCAGCTATCTGACATCCGTACTTTTAGGAGATTTATCGGTAATTATTGTCGCTCCTGTGGCAACACAACAATATTTATTGGATATTGAAATTCCTCAACTACTCGCCTGGCTGGGAATAGAGAAAAAGGTCAGAATGGGCGATCGCTGGCAAGCTGACGACCGAATATTATTAACCTCACCTCAAAGTTGGTTGGGCGATCGACTCGGAAATTTAGGCAAGTTTCCCCCTGACATCCCCACAATTATCGAACGTGCTGATAATTTAGAAGAATGGACGAGACAGCTTTTAACCGTAAGCATCACCGCTTCAGACTGGGATGAACTATTGCAGTCTATTCCCCACCATCAAGAGCTGATTCGTAACGCCAGAGTTAAGTTAACTAAATCTATTTTTGCCCGTCCTGAAAATCCCTATCGTAATTATGTACTATTAGATTCGGAACTAGAGATAATCAGCTTCCTGGGCGAGTTTTTGAGCAAGCAGCAGCTACTTACGGAAAAATTCGAGCAATTTTGGCAACAATCGTTTGACAAATCCAATATCTTTTGGATCTCTCGCGATCGCGATCGGGGTTTGTTTACCCTAAATCTTGCTCCTGTTCAAGTAAGAACTAGACTAAAATCAATCTGGCAACAGCAACCAGTTGTCATCATCGGCAGCTTTTTAGATACGGAGGCTTCGGCGAATACTTATCGACAGCAATTGGGTTTAGACCAGAAAATGTTGTGTCTTAAATTTGCTCCCAATCAACAAAACAACCATATTCAACTGTACTTACCCGATCGCTTCCCCCTCCCCAATACTCCCGACTTTCGCTCCGCTT
The DNA here is from genome assembly GCA_015207195.1 of Pleurocapsales cyanobacterium LEGE 10410. Classification (GTDB taxonomy): domain Bacteria; phylum Cyanobacteriota; class Cyanobacteriia; order Cyanobacteriales; family Xenococcaceae; genus Waterburya. The sequence goes on along the minus strand of JADEXJ010000128.1, from coordinate 4,428 downwards.
TTATTGAGCAAAGCCTGCTGTTAGTCAGCCTCAGCAGCAGCATCGAGCAAATGATTGTCGTGATTGCCGACGATGTTCCCCTCCAAGGACAGGTAGGTTCTGTATTAGCTGCTGAATTTGGTTCGCGAGTTAAGGTAGAAGACACCAGGATTTCTCATACTAGTATTTTGATTTGTGGCTGGTCATTTTGGAAGCTACATCAAGATACGCTGCCAATTCCCAGACTAATCATCATTGCGACTTTGCCTATACCCTCTTTAGAAAATCCTCTGGTTGCCAGTCGTGTTGCTTATTATAAAAATCAACGTCAAGACTGGTTTCGGCTATATTTGTTACCTTCAGCTTTGAAAACTCTCGAACAAACCACAGTACCGTTAAGAGAATCTCAAAGTATTGTTGCTCTACTAGATAACCGCGTTAACTTTCGTAGCTACGGCAATAATATTCTATCCGCTCTCGAACCCTGCGCTCGCATCAACTACATCGACCCTACCTGGTTTGGCTATCCTGATTCCTAGGTTAAGTAATAGGTAAACAGCAGAAGTATCAAAACCTCATAGAACATAAAACATATCAAGACTATTGCCAATATTTGTAGAAGAGTAATGGGTAAATTGATGCTAGATTAATTATCTTGGAAATAGCTGTCCCTCGGCTTTAAAAAATAAACCATCGGCAATATGTGTTGTTTTTGGTAAGTAGGTACAGTGAATAGTCAAACGCTGTCAACGCTGCTTCGTTTTCTCCATGAACCAAGAAGTTTTAACCCAAAATTATCAATTGTTCGGTAACTATCTTTTATTTGGCTCAAATAAATCAATATCATGACTTCTATACTAGAACAGCTTAAAGATTCTGTTAGTCAAGCATTAGTGTCTGCCTTTGGCACGGAATTAGCGGATACCGACCCGTTAGTTGCACCAACAAACAATCCCAAATTTGGCGATTATCAGTCCAATGTGGCTTTGCCCTTAGCTAAGACCTTAAAACAAAATCCTAGGGCGATCGCCCAATCGATTATCGATCATCTTCAGCTAGAGGAGATGTGCGAAGCCCCAACTATCGCCGGTCCAGGATTTATCAACTTTATGCTCAAGACCGATTATATTAGCAAATTATTGGCTAAAATTCAGCCAGACGAGAGATTAGGCGTTCCCCAGGTAGAACCAGCCCAGAAAGTAATCGTAGATTTTTCCAGCCCGAATATTGCCAAAGAAATGCACGTAGGACACCTGCGATCGACAATTATTGGAGATGCGATCGCCCGTATTCTAGAATTTCGCGGTTATGACGTTTTGCGTCTCAACCATGTAGGTGATTGGGGTACTCAGTTTGGGATGTTGATTGCCTACCTCAGAGAAGCCTATCCCGAAGCCCTAACTACTGCCGATGCTCTAGATATTGGCGATTTAGTATCCCTCTATAAAAAAGCCAAAGTCCGTTTTGATCGGGACGATCAGTTCAAACAAACAGCCAGACAAGAGGTAGTCAAGTTACAAGCTGGTGCAGAAGATAGCCGTCACGCCTGGCAGCTACTGTGCGATCAGTCTCGTAAAGAGTTTCAGGTCATTTACGATCTGCTAGATATCAAAATAACAGAGAGAGGCGAATCTTTTTATAATCCTTTTCTAGAAGATATTGTGAGCGAGTTAGAACAAAAGGGTTTGCTACAGACAAGCGAGGGGGCAAAATGCGTTTTCCTCGAAGGCTTTACCAACAAGGATGGCGATCCTCTACCTTTAATCGTGCAGAAGAGCGATGGTGGTTTTAACTATGCCACTACAGATTTAGCAGCCATCAAATATCGGGTCAAAGAAGACGGCGCGGAGCGAATTATCTATGTCACCGATTCTGGACAGGCAAATCACTTTGCAGGAGTATTTCAAGTAGCCAGAAAAGCTGAAATTTTACCCGATACAGTAGAAGTAGTTCACGTACCTTTTGGCTTGGTGTTGGGCAAAGACGGCAAAAGAATCAAAACCCGTTCTGGGGAAACGTTCAAGCTCAAAGATCTCTTAGATGAAGCGATCGCTCATGCGCGCCAAGATTTAGCAACTCGACTACAAGAAGAGGCAAGGGAAGAAACCCCAGAGTTTATCGACCACGTTGCTCGTGTAGTAGGCTTGAGCGCGGTAAAATATGCCGATTTGAGTCAAAACCGTACTTCAGACTACAAATTTGACTACGATAAAATGCTCGACCTCAAGGGCAACACCGCACCCTATTTACTCTATGCTTATGTACGTCCTCAAGGTGTTAGTCGTAAGGGAAATATTGACTTTTCTCAGTTAGATACCAACACGTCCATCGTATTAACAGAAAAAGCAGAACTAGCTTTAGCAAAACATATCCTACAGCTAGAAGAAATAATTAAAGAAGTTGAATCAAATCTGTTACCCAATCGGATCTGCCTGTATTTATTTGAACTCAGTCAAAAATTCAATCAATTTTACGAACAGTGTGACATTTTAGAAGCGAAAGAACCCCAGCGTACTTCACGTTTAATCTTAGCCGATCTAACTGCTCGTACTATTAAACTAGGATTATCTTTACTAGGAATTAATGTTTTAGAAAGAATGTAGATTATGAATTAATTGGTGGGCAAATATCGCGCCTCAAATTAACTTTCTAGTTTAAACTATGCCCAGCCCACAAAAGCTAGAAAGCAAAAAGATTAATCATCTGTGTTTATCCGCGTTCATCTGTGGACTTATTTAATGCCGAAAAACTTTCATCCAATATTAATATCCTTACTTAGCGGAATCCTCATGGGATTAGCACCTGCACCATTTAATGCTTGGTATTTTGCTTGGATTGCTATAGCTCCCCTGTGGATTTTAATCAGGCTAGAAAAGTCTTTAAAACAGATAGTTGTTCTGGCTACGGCTTGGGGACTCGGCTATTATGGTTTAGCCTTATTTTGGATTACTGGAGTCCATCCGATGACCTGGATGGGAGTGCCTTGGCTAGCAAGTATATCGATTGCTATTTTTTGCTGGAGTTTTATTACCCTGTTAGGAGCGGTATTAGTAACCGTATGGTCAATTTTATTTAAGTTTTTTACCAAAAAAAACAATTATAAAAATCTATCAAATAGTTTGATTAGAGTCTTAATCGGAGTAGCATTATGGTGTGGTTTAGAAACATTATGTAGCTATGGCTCTCTATGGTGGCCCGCGATCGCCTATACTCAGAGTCCGCATAATTTAGTTATTTTACAGTTAGGGAAAATATCGGGGGTAAATACCGTTGCAGCCGTAATACTTACAGTAAATGGGTTGTTGGCAGAAGGGTTCTTATTTTGGCGTAATTCAATTAATTTAAAAAATAAAATATTGTTAGTAATACTGCCTTTTATTGTTTTATTTTTTAGCCATTTGTTAGGATATTATCTCTATCAAATTCCCCTGGCAAAAGATAATTTAGCTCCCTTAAAAGTCGGGATTATTCAAGGAAACATTCCCAACGAAATCAAGCTATTTTCTGAAGGCTGGCGTAGAGCGATCGCGGGCTATACTTCTGGCTATCAAAGATTGGCAAGACAGGGTGTAGATGTGGTGCTGACCCCTGAAGGAGCTTTACCTTTCTACTGGGGAGATATTATCAATGGTTCTAGTTTTTATCAGGCGGTAATTACCGAAAAAGTTCCTGCTTGGGTGGGCGCAAATGGTAGAGATGGTAACAGCATTACCAACAGTTTATTCACCCTAACTGGAGAAGGAAAAACCTATAGTCGCTACAATAAATACAAGCTCGTACCTCTGGGTGAATACATTCCTTTTGAATCGGTTCTGGGTAAATTTATCGATCGCCTGTCTCCTTTGGAAGCTCGCATGGCAGCAGGTAAAGCCAATCAAATTTTTGACACACCCTTCGGTAGGGCAATTGTCGCTATCTGTTACGAGTCAGCCTTTCCTCAAATTTTCTGGCGTCAGGCAAAAACAGGGGGTGAGTTTATCATTACTGCATCGAATAATGCCCACTATAGCAAGACGATGCCAACTCAACACCACGCTCACGACGTAATGCGGGCAATCGAAACCGATCGCTGGGCTGCCAGAGCTACCAATACAGGTTATAGCGCGATCGTCGATCCCCATGGTAATACTCCCTGGATCTCAGAGATCGATCAATATGTAATTCATGCGGGTACTATCTACCGCCGTCAAAACCAAACCTGGTATGTGCAGTGGGGAGACTGGCTAACACCAATGCTACTTTTCAGTGGTGGATTACTAGGACTGCTCAAAAGGTTAGGAGTTAGAAATTAGCAGTTCGTAGTTAGTGGTTAGTAGTACCCTTGTTAAGGTGAACGTTTGTACTGCTTATGTTGTTGTAAAAGACGAGCAGTAGAGCGATGAGGATGTTTGGGGTCATAAGTCGGTTTTGGTTTTTTCTTTTTTTGTTGTCTAGGAGAAGAACAAAACC
>JADEXJ010000385.1 GCA_015207195.1 Pleurocapsales cyanobacterium LEGE 10410 | reverse complement strand
CAACTATGGCTACCGAACCGCGATCGAAGATAACTTTGCCTTCGGTATCGTAAATCGGCTCTTCCAGGATTACCGTAATCTGGTTGGACTGCTGCTGTTCGGGTGCAAGAGAACTGTCCCAAACTAAAGGAAGTTCAATTTTGCCTTTAGTAATACCACGACTAATAGCGATCGCAGGAGCAGAGGGAATAACTTTGGTATTAGTGCGCCGACGATTTAGAATACCCAATTCTCCTTGAGATATAGGGTTGTTGACTAGTAATGCTGGTTCAGAGGTAGAGTTTGTTTGCAAAACAGGGGTAAGTCGAGTGTGGGAACGCTGGGCTTGGTTTCGAGGTTGGGGAATTGAACGGGAGGAGACACCTGTGCCAAAGTTAGCTAATGCCTGCCATTGTTCTTGAGGAGGTACTTTTGGTTCAGTTACTTTGACTACTTGGGGAATAGATCTGGCAACTGGTTGGGCTGCTGGACGATAGGTAGGGCGCTGGACGGGACGAGGAGCAGCAGGTTGAGGGATGGGACGTGGAGGTACAGATTGAACGGCGGGTTGAGTTGGCGGTAAAGAAGCTGGTTGAGCAGTGGTAGGCAATTTGTTAGTTTCTGGTTCGGGTTGAGCTTGAGGTTTCTTTTCCAAAGAATGGAACTGATCTCTAAAAGCTAGTTGAGCCTGATAGTCTGGTTCGGCTTCAACCGTTTCTTCGACTTCGACTTCTTCTGCCACTTCCGTTGGGGCTTTCGGCGAGAGAAAAGCGAAGATACCCCAAAGAAAGAGACAAATTACCCCCATAACTCCGCCAATTACAGCCAGACGTAAAAAAGGATTATCTTCTCTTTGAGCGGTAATATCTTTGACTGTGGGGCTTTCTAGCTTATCCGTCCCAGTGTCAATTACATCGGGTTCGGTTGGGGTATAGCCTGTTATGCGTGAACGGCTCACAGCATCGATGCCACTAGGAGGCAGGTCTTCAATTCCATTGGGAAAAAAATTGTTATCGTAGGTCATAGTTCTCAAGCTCAGTAATTTGTAATCCGTATTGGTTTATTTCGTTGACGATGCTTTGCAGTTGAGTAATTTCTTCGGGGTTAGTAAAAGTTGGTTTGCCCGCAATGGGTATACTTTTAAGGCGCAGTTTCTTATTGAAAGGGATCTCGAATACTTCTTTACCATTACTAGTATCG
>JADEXJ010000384.1 GCA_015207195.1 Pleurocapsales cyanobacterium LEGE 10410 | reverse complement strand
GTATTGAAAACACACTTGATGTCTGTCGCTCTGTGTGGAATTTTGCCCTTGGGTATAGAAAAGATTGGTGCAAGTCTCGTAACTCATCAATCAATGCTTGCTCGATTGAACGCGAATACATCATGTCAGTTGCCGAAGCCTTTCCGAATTATCACGTTCAGGCTAAACAGTTGACAGAAGCCAAAAAAGCTAATGACTTCCTGAAATCGGCTAATGCTCAGGTTTTACAGCAAACGCTGAGAACATTAGATAGAGCTTGGGATGACATGAAAGCAAGAGGCTTTGGATTTCCTCGCTTTAAAAACAAGTACCGATTAAGGTCATTTGTTTTTCCTCAGTTAAACAAAAACCCGATATCTGTTGACTCGATTAAACTGCCTGGACTAAAAGAGGTTAAGTGGCGAATGTCACGTCCGATTCCAGATGGCTTCGTCCCCAAGCAAGCAAGAATAGTGAGAAAAGCATCTGGTTATTTTGTGATGCTGTCGTTGCAATTAAACGTCGATGTACCTAATCCATTACCTCATGGTCATCCGCGAGGTTTGGATTTAGGTTTTGATAAATTTGTAGCTACCAGTGACGGCAAAGAGATTAAACGACCTCGTTTTCTCAAGACTCTGCAACGTAAGATTAAATTGCTACAACGTAGACTGAGAAACAAAGAGAAGGGTTCTAATAATCGACACAAGCTTAATCAGAAAATAGCTCGACTACATCAGCGTATAAGTGATACTCGAAAAGATTGGCACTTCAAGTTAAGCCATCAACTCGTACAAGATGCGGGAATGATATTTGTAGAAGATATCAATTTTCGCTCTTGGCAACGAGGTATGTTTTCAAAACACAGTGCCGATGCTGGATTTGGTCAGTTTGTCAGAATACTTGAGTGGGTGTGCTGGAAGACAGGCACTTATTTTGCCAAGGTGAACAAAGATGGAACAAGCCAAACTTGTCCAAACTGTGGTGTACATACAGGTAAGAAGACTTTGGATGTCAGAGTTCATCACTGCTCTGAATGCGGATATACAACCACAAGAGATGTAGCAGCTAGCCAAGAAATCAGAAATCGAGGAATATCTGCGCTAGGGCATAGCGTGGTTCAAGCAAGACCTGCGTATGCTGGGGAAACCCCAGCACGCTTCCTTGCTCAAAATGTCTGTGGACTGGATGCGACGGGGAGT
>JADEXJ010000012.1 GCA_015207195.1 Pleurocapsales cyanobacterium LEGE 10410 | reverse complement strand
CGAACAGATTGAACACAAGTTGTTTCAGTTCTTGGATTCTAATCAGTTTCTCTCGGCTCAACAGGTTCAAAATACACTCAACTTCATTTTCTCACTAGTTACCTAATCTTTTGGTGGGAAGGGAGTAGGTGATAAATACTAATAAGTAATTAAATGTTTCAACCCATATGCGAAGCCCTGTGGGATAAGGGAATACATGCGGCGAACCGTCGCCTTTGTTTAGGATAGGACTCCCCATCTCCCCAAGCTGACCAATTATCTTCTATTTAATTACCCCTAGCTACATCGAAGAGCTGCTTGATGCTTTTTGATTGAGCCTTAGCTTTTCGGCAAGAGCGTGGTTCAATTTCTGAGATGCTTTAGGAAATTGCGGTTCTATTTGCAACACTTTACTGTATGCTTTTACTGCGTTTTCCCAGTTTTGAAGAATTTCCCACTGTTGCCCCAAAAAGTAATAAGATTCTGGGTCTTGGGGATTATGGGTGATTCCCTGTTGTAAAAACTCAATTGCTTGTTGGTGTTTTCCTTGCTTGCTTAAAATTGCGCTCAGACAGTGGTATGACTGAATAAAACGCGGGTTTGAGACAGTCGCCTTGCAATAAAAGTTAATAGCTTGCTGTTGTTGACCCCGATCTGCCAAAGCATTAGCTAAATAAAAACGATCTATAGCAGTGCCGATTTTCGGTTGTAGAGCCAAAGCTAGCTGCATTTCTTGAATAAACTCTTGCTGATTGCCCGCCTTTAGCAATATTCTGCCGAGATTTAAGTGCGCCTCAGCATACCTAGGATTGACTTTGAGTGATTGGCGATAATAGGCGATCGCTTGCTGTTGCTTCCCTTTTTTAGCATAGAGATTGCCCAAGTCTGTATATATCTTAGGAGAATTGGGTTGAAGCGCAGATTGTTTTTGATAGCGTTTGATTGCCTTATCTAGCTGACTTTCTGATGTTTTGATTACTCCTTTATTAGAGTGGTGATTAACTGGCTGCTGAGAAATTTTGGATTTTGGTAATTTTTTCTGGGTAACCTGTGCTGGAAGTGCTGGTCTAGATATGCCGAGCTCCAAAGCCTGACGATAACATTTTGCTGCCTGCTCCCACTGTTTTTGCTGCTCCAACTTTTGACCTTGGCGACAGTAAACTTTGATCGAATGCGCGATATCCGAGCGTTCTAATGCCATTGAATTTGAGCCTAGATTAGCTTTGGTTGACGATGTTGAGATTTCAGACCATTCCAATTTTTTAGCTCGGTCAAGATTAAATTTAGCTTTTTCTTGATTCCCTAACTGTAGCCAAACATCAGCCAAACTACGATATATTTTCGCGCTAGGTTTAATAATAATCGCTTTTTGATAATTGGCGATCGCCTGCTGTTGTTTGTTTTGTTGAGCGTAAATGTCTGCAATTCCTGCATACACCTCAGCCAAATTTGGCTTGATTTCCACTGCCTTGGCATAACAAGACATTGCATCACCAGTATTGCCCATTCTTTGTAAAGCATTGCCCCAAATTTTGTAGGCTTCTGCCAAATTTGGCATAATTTCCGTAGCTTGTTTACAGGCGAGTGCTGATGATTCCCATTCCTGCTTTTCTAAGTGTTCAAGTGCCTTTTGCAGATAAACCTGCGCTGTTTCCCAATCAATATCTTTAGCTCGCTCTGGATTGACAGTTTTTAGACGGGAAGGAAACGAAGGTGAGATGCTTTGGGGTTTTGTTGTAATTTGAGGCAAAGATGATGTTGGTGAGGTTACTTTCACCATGGCTGAATTAACCTTAACCAAAGGCTGAAATGAAAATGCTGCTTCTTTTAAGCTGGCGAGCGGAATAGGAGTTTTGGTGGGAAAAACGCTAGACCTCATGAGCTGTTCTTTCGTGTTTCCTGACAAAGCTTTAATATTGATTGCTTGACGATAATAGTCTGCTGCTTGTTCAATATCGCCCTGATTTTTTAGACCCGTAGCTAATTTTTCATAGGCGATCGCTAAATCACCCTGTTGCTTGAGACGCTCTACCAAACGCTGCTGGATTTCTGACAACTTGGGATTCTCTTCAATTGCCAAACCATATATTGCTAAGGCTTCACTCAATTTCCCTTGTTCCCAAAGAGCATCTGCCTGAGCAATTTGCGCTTCCCATGAAGAAAATGAAGTATCAGACTTAGAGCTCGCCAAATTGGGCTGCGTATTAGCCTCGTTGTGAAGAAGATTTTGAAATAGCTTGAACATTAGCCAATTAAAATACTATATAAATATTTTTACCTAGGTTAATCTACTGATATTTAAAATTTACAATAGTCAATACTGTTGATCGATGAATTTTAAGCTAACTTCGGTTTCGCTATCTTGAATCTACAACCAAAAAAATCAGTATTTACCCCCTATACTTACTAAATTTTATATTCATTGTACTGAAATTCACTTAATTTTTACTTTTAGTTCAATTTATTTTTATAAGTAATAGTCGCTTTGAAATACGTTGCTTTGGATTAGGTTGAGCAAAAATTCTGAATTGAAAAATCAGCATTTTTCGTTTAATTGCATCGTGAACGGAGGGCGAACTGAGTAAAGTTTCCTCCGCTGTGCGTTCGCGTTATTCGACTCAAATAAAAAGATGAGCGATCGCTCACTCATCAAATTTAAATTGTTTTATTGTATTTAATTGTTATGGGGCTTTGCTTGTTGTTCTCTAATGCGAACTTGCATCACAAGCAAATATATTCAGCAACTAAATGCAGTGCTTAGATTTCATCCCAACCACTAACTCCAGAAGACATGACATAGCTAGTTACTCCTGCTTCAAAAAAGTTAGCTTTCGTGTGTCCCCCCGATTTTGTATCCGAAAATCTTTCTAAATGTTTATAGGGACTTTTTTTGTACTGCTCGTTTGTATATAGTGGCTCTAAGCCAATCGAGCGCAAGCGCATATTAGCCATGTACTTGGTGTAGTGTTCGGTACTAGCTGCGGTGATCCCCAAAACGTTATCGCCCACTATATGATTTGTCCAGCGACATTCGTGTTGTACTGCGGTATCAAACATTTCATAAATTTGCTCTACTGAATGAGGAAACAACCGCATCGCTTCGGGAAGTAGCTTTTGATAGAGTCGGACATGACTCAACTCATCACGGTTAATCATTTTAAAAATATCGGCACTACCAGGCATTAGCATCCGCGACGCTAAATTATAAAAGTAGATAAAGCCATTATAGAAATAGATTCCTTCTAGTAAATAATCGGCTAGCAAAGAAACGAAATAGTTTTCCGAAGTAGGATCGTCAACATATTTCTGATAAATCGAGGCAATAAATTCGCAGCGATCGGCTAGTACTTTATCTGTACGCCAAAATTCATAAACGGCGTTACGGCGATCGCTAGGGATTACGGTTTCGATAATATATTGATAGCTCTGATTGTGCATTCCCTCCTGAGAAATTTGTTCTGCCATACAGACGCTTACCTCTGGTGCGGTAACACAGCTTTTGATGTGAGGAATATTACAGGTTTGCACTGAATCTAAAAAAGTCAAATAGCTTAAAATGCCATCATAAGCACGGCGTTCTTCTTGAGTTAGATTCCAGTAGTCGGTTACGTCTTGAGTTAGATCGAGCTTTTGAGGAATCCAAAAGTTTTCTCGCATCTGTTGATACAAACCAATCGCCCAAGAATAGCGCACATCGTTTAACTGCATTAAATTGGTGGTATTACCAAACCAGATCGAGCGGTTCTCTACCTTGTCATCTCCACCAGGATTAAAAATAGGGTTTGCCAGCATAGTATCTTGGGGGCGTGAAGCCTGGGCTTCTTCAAAACTTTGATGTTGTCCGTGTTGAGATAAAAAAGAATTCATAAAAATACTTTATTTTTGATTTAACGCTACATATGGTGTTACAGCTTAACAAAAATTCCCTGAAAACACTAGAATAATTATAAATTTTACTAAAACAAATTTTGAGCTTGATCTATCCAAACTGGTAGATTTATTGCTCTATTAGATATATCTTGTCGAGACAAGGCTTAACGAGCGCGCTATTGATTGTAGTTGTTGGCGCACAACTTAGAAATAGCTCTTTGTCCAAGATATTTTGAGTATGTCAATATTGATAATAGTTTGTAGCTTGATAACGATATCACAGTTTTTGAATGAGTCTTGTTAAAGCTGGCTGAAATTAATTTCTTTGTAGATATAAAGTAAAAAAATCTGTTGTTGCTCTTTAATAGATGATTTTAGTGATGTTTAATTGGCACAACAGCCAACTTAGATAAACACCAATTCTTGTTCCAAGTAGAACTCTAGTTTATGCTTGAGAAACAATACTTTTCTGGACTTGGTTGCCTAACTTTAACCAGTAAACATCAAGTTAGTTTTGTTTTTTTAAACAATCTAATTAATTCTGATTTAAATTAAATAAATATAGTTAACTTTATAAGACAATTAATATATGAAAACCCTCAAATCTTCCCTACCGTTTTGGCAACAGCTACTTCTCTGGGGTATTGGTGGAATCAACTTGATTTTTCTGCTTGTTTTCTTGAGTATTTGGCGAACAGGCGATCGCGCTTTAAATTTTGTTAGCAATTTATTTAAACCGCAAATTGAATCTCAAGTTGAAAGTTCAACCCTAATCGTCCAGCGCATACAAAGCATTCAACAATTAGCTACCACAGTGCAAACCATCGAAACAGTTGTTCCAGCTTCGGCGGAGCGTAAATTAGGTGAAATACCTTTAGCTACTACCAGATTGCTGTATATCGCTAGAGGAGAAATCAAAGCAGGAATTGATTTGAGTGAACTAACAGACAAAGATATTAAAATTAGCCAAAACACGATTGAGATCAATTTGCCTCCAGCCAAAATATTAGATAGCAAGATTGATGTCAATCATTCTCGCGTTTATGATTATGACCGTGGATTTCTTAATTTAGGTCCTGATGTTGCCCCGCAGCTGCAAACTTTAGCCCAAAGAACTACCTTGACTAAAATTATTAATACTGCCTGTAATGATGGTATTTTGAACGCTGCTAATGCTAAGGCAGAGCAAGCAATTAGTGAATTTTTGGCTATTACCAGCGATCGCTCAGTAAAAATTTATACCACCATGCCTGATTCTTGTAAAGCCTCTGTAAACAAATCATACTCAACATAGTGTTTCCTAGCTCTACGAAGTAAAGATTTAGGGCATCTCTTAAAACAACAAAAGGCAGACTAACTGTAATTGTGTTTGGTCTGCCTTGTTGAACTATTTAACTTTATTGATATGTCTGTATTAATATTTCTGTGTCTACCGCTCTTTATACACCAAAGGATTTGCCACAACCGCAGGTTTGAGCAGCGTTAGGGTTGGTAAACTCAAAACCGCCACCAATCATGGCATTACTATAGTCTAAAACTAAACCATATAGATATAACAGGCTTTTGGGATCGCAAACAATCCTGAACCCGTCATAATCAAATACTTCGTCGCCATCCTGAATTTTATTTGGTTCTTCAAAGTCCATCATATAAGACATCCCCGAACAACCACCCTGGCGAACTCCTACTCGCAAATAAAGTTCCTTTCCTCCTTGTTGTTCTTGCAGCATTTTAATATGCTTATAAGCTGTTGGAGTTAGCTGAATTCCTCTTTCTATAGTTTTTGTAGCTTCTGTCATCTGTTTTGATAACTCCTGTGGAATTTATAGTAAACCAGTAAGATATGTAACCGCCGATCTTATATAGTTGGTGAAACACTGGGCGTGGAACATGCGCTTGGCAATGGCGGGTTTCCGCCCACTAAAAATTTACTATGAGACTTGTATATTCTTTGTCTATTTTAGATTCTTTTATGACTTAGTGCCTAAGTAATCACAACTCGATAATATTATGGGACTCGGATATGAGATAGAAAAATAACAAATATCTAGAGTTCAACAATGGCGAATTTCTGGAGAACTAAAAAGCCGAGCATTCCAATCAAACTAAGTAGCGTTCGACTTTCTAATTCTCCAACTATGAGATATTATTCGTCTACGCTACTCATGCTTAGAGGCACTAAGTCGCCATAGATAGTAAATCCTAGGAGCATGGGTTCATTCTCTTGGATTAGTTTACCGGTAAGAGCGCAGCTTTCATCTTTACGAGCCGTTGCCTCAACGGTAGCACGGATATCGGAACGAGCGAACTGAGGGCGATAATCCCCAGACTTTTGATGAACATAGTTCCAAAGAATATCTCTGATTAAAGCTTGATAACCTTGATTACCAGATAGTTCTTTCAGCTTGTCTTTGAGACTGCGCTCTAGACGTATACTGGTAACTTCCATTTCTGTTGTAGATGTGCGAGTTAGGGTTCGCATTTATTTTCCTCTAGATACTAGACATGCACGGTAATATGAGTGTAGTATAAAAGATGTGGTTTGGGAACCTTTTTCAAAAAAATTAACGTTGCTTGGCTTGCTTTTTGAATTTACATCCAATATAACGCGCAAAATACTAGTTTGAGCGCAATGAGTAGTTCTGAGTGTTCGTTTGTTTGGGTGCAAAGCAATGCAGCAGACTTATCAGGATTCAAAAATGTAACAGCCTGTTAACAACAGTTTTTCAATGGTTGCAGCCCACTAAGCAATAAAAAACAGTCAAATTTAAAACTCAACAACAATGGTGATAGACGCAGAATAATCACATCAAAACTGAGCTGCAAACTTAACAAAAATTTACTTTCCCCGCTAACAAATATTTGAACAGCGAGGTTTTTTGTTGTTTGTTTTCAAAATGAACAATTCCAACGTGATTTGCATCAGTGCCAAAGCTATAGAAATAGGAAACATTTAATTATGAACTCGCACCAAATAGCGTGCCTAAAAATCAAAACGAGAGCTTATATAAGGAGCAGAGAATTTCATGTTAAAGATTACCTATCTAGAAGACGGAATTTATGTAGAATATTTGTCAAAAACTGTTGAAACCTGGAAAGCAGCTAGAACTATCTTTAGCCTACGTGCAGCAGTAAGCATTTATCTGGAATCTAGTACCGCTTGTTTGATTCTGCAGATCGATCTGCCTCACCTAACAAGCCTAACCAAATTAGCAGAGGAAGAGTTAATTGACATTATTCTTTGCGATGAAGAATATGTTGAACTTTCTTTGTTGGGTACATGGGTATCCCAAAGCAAAGACAGTGAAGAAGGAACTTTTGTCTGCGATCTTGGTCACGAAAATGAAAATCTTCTTTACAAATTGTGGCAAGAGTCTCAAATTGGAACTTCTGTCGTGAGTGAATAGTATTCGCTTAGCCGATTTTGAAATTGCAGAAATCAGCTACTCAGACGAGCAAGAAACAGCTAGCAAACTTTGAAGACAATTTGAAGATCACAATAACTATAAACTTTTCTAGAATCGTTGCTCAATTCATAAAATACTATTTATCAAATAACTTTATAATAAGCTGTCAAGCCGATCTCCTAAATTCAGGCTGTCAATTTAAATAGCGTAAAAACATCGAACTGTGAGCGACACCAGGAATAACTAAGCAAAATTTTGATGCTTGCTTAAACAAAAAAAGTCGGTTAACTCTGGCAGACTGGTATTTTCATGAGTCGGTACTACTGTTTCAATTTTTTTAATATTTTCAACATCAAAGTAAATAAAAATTTTGTCCCGCAAAATTTGGCGAGCTTGGGGTGAAAATCCAGCAACTTCTATTTCAAATCTAGCTTGCCTCTCTTTCGCCAAACTAACCATAAACCGAGTCATCTTAAGTAGTCTGGCTCTAACTTGGTCTTTGTTTTGGATAGCAGCGTAGTTGCAATTTATAATCAAGTCTTTAAGGTCTAGGTTGTCTTCCAAAAACACTAAAATTCCATCTTGAACGTAGTTTTCTATTCCTTCTATACCCAAAGTACCTAGATCTGCTAAGGCAATAATACTACCAACAATAGAAATTTTAGACTGAGAATTATAAAGATATGGTTGGTAAATTGAATAGGGAGAAAAACTATAGCTGGCTTTGCTAGCTTGGGGATCGCGCTCACAGATTGTAGCTGTAATTGCATCATAAATTATTTGGCGATCGCGATCGCTAAACAGAACTGAAGGATCGAGTTCATCGGTTGTCAGCTCTTGATTTAGACTTTGAATATATTCAATTAACTTATTGGCAGTGGCGATTTCGCTAACTCCCGTTTGTCGTTTGCGAGGGCGATCGCTTGAGGTAGAAGGCTCAAACAGTTGCACCATGTCATGAGCCATGGCACAAAGATTGATTAAACAGTTTAATCTGTTTAATTCACCAGCAGATGTACTTTCTGATAAAAGAAACTTAATCTCTTGAAAAATTCTGTTTGCTCTGCGCTTTACCGCTAAGGCATGATCGAGAGTGTGATAGTAAAGCTGCTTATTCTGAGTTTCTCGAATAATTTCTTCTTGGACGTAATTCTCTACTAGCTGAACTGTTTCGGCAAAAGAGCTTGGTTTTTTATGCCAATAGTTTTGTTTCATGAGCAACGGAGCAAACTGTCTAATGAATATATTTATACATCTCAATTTGATATGTTGCACATCTAAATATACATATACCTGATTGAAGTATGAGAAACTAGCAAAGCAAGGAAATACTACCCCATCATGTACAAGTTGAGCTACCGACTTTGTAAAGAGAGAGAGCTTAGTCTAGTTGACAAATTCCGAGCGTTACTAGAAACAAGGATTTTTAGATTCTTGCTGCGATTAAAAAGGTAGATCGTAATAACAAAAGCCAAGGTGGTTTTTTCTCTTCTATTACTCCTACCCCTCCTGCTTTCCATCTATAGCCAACTTAAATTTAAAAGGCACTAAAGATTTTTGGGGTTTTTAACCTGCATAGTTTATTCTTGCCATAGTTGCTCGATAATTGTCTCAGGTTTAATATCTGCTAGATTGTTTGCTGATTGAATTGGCACACAATTTTCTCGATCCTGCGGAACTTCTCGATGATCTTTAGTAGTACACAGAGCAAAGGTATAGGTATTTGAGGCTATAGCTAGCTGCATCGGCGCGCTATTATTACACAAAATGAGGTTGGCACCCGCAATTATGGCAGCCATTTTACCTAGATCGGGAGGAGCGGTTGCTTTGAGATTGCCATTAGCCGAAATCAAAGTTGTTACCCATGCTTGATTGGTATCAGTTTGCAACAAGACAATAGATAATCCTGTTTGTCTCTGCTCAATATCTTCGACAATTTTTTGCCAGCTTGGGACGGGATAAGCACTGATATCTGTTGTATCTAATGGCTCATCGCAGAGAATAATATAGCCACTATCCCCAAGCATCAGACCCTGTTGTTCCGATTCTGCCCAGCTAATATCTTGTGTAGGTACATTGATGGTTAAGGGTGGGCAAGGAGCCTTAATACCAAATCCTGTCACCAGGTCATGATACATCAGGGCTGTGTATTGCTCCGATTTACGAGGAACGGAGTTAGATAGATATAGTGGCGAATCATCCTGATAACCTACTCTAGTAGGTATACCATTGAGCCACAGTAATAATTTGATACGCCAAGAAGTTTTGAGACTAACAAGAGCATCATATTCGCGATCGCGCACAATTCCCAAAAGATTGAGATAATCGGCGAAGCTGTTACGGTCTTGGAAATCAAACACTAAAACTTCATCAACATTTTTGCAGACTCGATAAGCTTTTTTAGCTCGTGGTTCGACTAAAACATCTATCGCAGCCTTGGGGTACTGCTGTTTGAGGGTTTCTAGAGTAGGGAAAAATAGTAATTGATTACCAATTCCGCCAGGAATGAGGGCTAGTATACGCATTCTACGAAGAAGATATAGTCCTTAGTTTTATCTGAGGACAATTTTAGTAGATGATAGAGCTAAAGCGGATTATTTTTAGGAAAACATCATTAAATAAATGCACTTATTAATTCCAGCAGCTGGTATGGGTCGTCGCATGAGTAGTGAATTTGCTACGCGAGGGCTACACCAACGCAATAAGCTTTTATTGGAATTATTGGAAAAACCCATACTCGCCTGGACTATACTCGCAGCGGAAAATTCTTCAAGCATCAAATGGATCGGCATTATCGGACAGCCGATAGATTTTGCCGAGTTTAAAGATATTCTCAGCCAGTTGAATTTGACCAAACCAGTGGAGTTAATTGTTGGTGGTGATACTCGTCAGGAATCTGTCTATAATGGCTTACAGGCTTTGCCCCATGCCGAACGAGTGTTGATTCATGATGGGGCGAGATGTTTGGCTACTCCTAAATTATTTGATCGCTGTAGCGAAGCTTTAAGTACCTGCAAGGGTCTGATTGCTGCCGTACCTGTCAAAGATACAATTAAAGTAGTCGATCGGCAAAGAATCATTACCGACACCCCAGATCGCCTTAATTTGTGGGCAGCTCAAACTCCCCAGGGATTTGAGGTTGAACTATTAAAGCATTGTCATCAGCGGGGTAAAGAATTGGGTTGGCAGGTGACTGATGATGCTGCGTTGTTTGAAAAATGCCAGCTCCCCGTCAAAATTGTTGAAGGAGAAGAAACTAACCTCAAAGTGACCACTCCTGTAGATTTGGCGATCGCCGAATTTATTTTACGGCAAAGATTAGCATCTTAGTCTAGCTAGGTTTTTGTTGATTCCCAGCCACGGATTGAGTTAACGGTTGAGCTGGCACTTCTGGTTAAATATCTTGCGTTGTCTAACAAAAGCTTATTCGATATAATTCTAATTAGAGTAAATTCTAATCAGATCCATGGTCGAGCTAAATTTTGATACTCTACTGAGTTTTTTTAAAGTATTAGCCAATGAAAACCGCCTTAAGCTAGTGGGAATTCTCTCACAAACAGAGTGTAGCGTAGAAGATTTGGCTGCACGTTTGCAGCTAAAAGAACCAACGGTTTCTCATCATCTTAATAAACTAAAAGAACTGAATTTAGTAGCAATGCGATCGCAGGGTAATACTCATCTGTATAGACTGAATTCAGATACCCTGTCTGAGCTAAACAAGTCCTTATTCAGTCCCGAACAAATGGCTAGCTGGAGTAAAAATACCCGTCCAGAAGCCTGGGAAGAAAAGGTGTTACAAAACTATTTGAGGAGCGATCGCGTGACAGAACTTCCTGCCTCTCGTAAGAAACGTCAGGTAATACTCAGGTGGCTAGTTAGTAAATTTGACCCCGCAAGAACTTACAGCGAACAGGAAGTAAATAAAATCATCGGTATTTATTACGATGACTATGCTACTGTGCGACGCGAATTCATCGGTTATCAGTTAATGAAGCGCGATAACGGTATATATCAGTGTTTATCAGCAGATAATTGGCAAAGTGAAACAGAAATAAACCAGCAAATGGCTGTGATTCCCAGAAGATATGTTCGTTAAATGTCAGCCGATTAGTCTCTTACCCAAAACAATTAATACGGTTAATTCAACTACTCACTATTAAAATCATGGCTATTGAGCGGACAGATATCGATCTTGCTACCTACATCGAGCATACCCTACTCAAACCCAGTGCTATTCCCGACGAAGTTAAACAGATATGTCAAGAAGCATGGCAATATAATTTTCCCTCAGTTTGTGTTTATCCAACTGCGGTGAGACAGGCAAAAGAACTGTTGCACGATAAAAAGCCCAATGTTTGTACGGTGATTGGGTTTCCTACTGGTGCTGTAACCTCAGCAGTCAAACTTTATGAGGCACAGGAAGCTGTAGAAAACGGAGCAACGGAGCTAGATGTAGTAATAAACCTTGGCTGGCTCAAATCGGGAGAAACTGACAAAATATATCGCGAAATAGCTCAAATTTGCTCGGAAACGGGACAAACTATCAAAGCGATTTTAGAAACTACCGTTCTAACCGAGGGAGAAAAAAGATTAGCAGGAGAAATATGTCTGGATGCGGGAGTAGCCTATCTCAAAACCAGTACGGGCTGGTTCGGTGGCGCAACCGTCGAAGATGTCAAAATTTTGCGAGAAATTACTAAAGGACAAATTGGGATCAAGGCTTCGGGGGGTATACGTACCTACGATAGCGCGATCGCACTTATTCAAGCTGGTGCAACTCGTCTGGGTACTTCTCGCGGGGTAGATTTGCTGCGACAACAAAATGAATCAATGAAGTAAATATAGTAATCTGCAATTCAGTCAAAAGCTAACAACTAACAACTACCCCTGTTAAGGTGAACAAAAATACTACCTCGGATTTATCAGGGTTTCGTGTTGGCGATCGCCTCACAAGTGTTGGTAGGGTGGGCAATGCCCACCCTACGAAGCCCAAAAATCTTCTATAACCCTTTTATTTCGTTAAATACTGCGAGATTGTGTTAGTACAAACGCTCACCTTAACAGGGGTACAACTAACAACTAACAACCCTGAAATTTCAATCAAGCCAATCGATCGCGTAACATGAATCAGAAATATAAAGCTACAGGAATTATTTTAAAAGGCTCATCGCTGAAGGAAAACGATCGCCTGGTAACAGTATTGACTCCAGAGTATGGTTTAATTCGTGCGGTTGCGCCAGGGGCAAAAAAGCACAAATCACATTTGCGGGGCAGAACCGAACTGTTTGTGGTTAATGAGCTGTTGTTAATTAAAGGGCGATCGCTTGATAAGATTATTCAAGCGGATACCCTCTATACTTATCCTGGTTTGAGTCGCGATTTAGGTAAGCTAGCCTCTGCTCAATATTTGGGAGAACTGGCTCTAGCTTTGGCGGTAGATGAACAACCACAACCAGAACTGTATGAGTTGCTGAACGAACACTTGAAGCGTATCGAGGCATTCGATTCTCAGGAATCAGTGTATCCCTATCTGACACAGGCAGTGTTTCATTTACTAGCGATCGCTGGTTTAACCCCCCAGGTATTCGACTGCTGCGTGACACAACAAATGATTCAGCCCAATTTAGATTCTGCTCAGTGGCGTGTGGGATTTAGCTTTGAGGGAGGGGGAATTCTTGACTTGGAAGCAATTCGAGCCGTAGGACAAAAACAACAGCAGGAACTCGATGATGAGGAAAGCTATAATGTTCGTCTGCCGAAAATAGATTGCCGAATTAACGGCATGGAATTAGCAATACTGCAACAGTTAAATCGCCATTGTTTACCTTCAAAATTATTTGTAGCCCAAGAACAAGCAGCAGAGCTAGAGCCAGAGACTGCTTGGGTGAGAATTGAGAAAATTTTGCGAGATTATATCCAATATCATATAGGTAAGACGATTCGTTCGGCTAATCTAGTAGATAGCCTCTATATCGAATTTTAAAATAAGTTCAATCATATAAAATGCGACTGTCGGAATCAGAAACTTCAGAAAATCCCCTAGACGAGCAAACTACCTTAACCACAACAGGCAAAATTGATTCAGAAGGTTTTGCTCCTGTATTAAAAAACAACCGCTTCTTGATTTTGTGGAGTGGTCAAATATTTTCTCAATTAGCCGATAAAGTTTATTTGGTTTTGATGATTGCAATCGTTGCCAATCGATTTCAGTTACCGAATCAGCCAATTAGCAAGTGGGTATCACCCATTATGATTGCTTTTACCATTCCCGCGGTTTTGTTTGGTTCCTTGGCGGGGGTGTACGTAGACCGCTGGAAAAAAAAGCCCATTTTAGTTGTTTCTAATTTGTTGCGCGGAGTATTAGTGTTGACTTTGCCTCCATTGCTGTTGGTTTCTCAGGGAGAAAATATATCTACGGCTATACCATTGGGGTTTGGTTTGATGTTGGGAATTACTTTTGCGGTTTCTACCTTGACTCAGTTTTTTGCCCCCGCCGAGCAGGCTGTGATTCCTTTAATTGTCAAAGACAAGCATTTGCTGGCTGCGAACTCCCTCTATACCACTACGATGATGGCATTGCTGATCGTGGGATTCGCTATAGGTGAACCTTTGTTAGACATAGCCGATAGTCTCGCTTCACAGATCGGTTTACCAGGAAACATTGGTAAAGAAATTTTGGTCGGAGGAGCTTATGCGATCGCAGGAATTATTTTACTTGCCTTGCAAACAGGAGAACAACTAGAGCTGGAGGAACATGAGCAGCCTCACCCCTGGCAGGATATTCAAGACGGTATTAAATATTTGGGGGAAAATCATCGGGTGCGTAACGCTTTGATTCAATTGGTAATTTTGTTTTCAATTTTTGCAGCCCTGGCAGTATTGGCGGTAAGCATGGCGGATAAAATTCCGCAAATCGAAGCCGAAGAATTTGGATTCTTGCTGGCAGCAGCAGGAGTTGGTATGGGGGCAAGTGCTGCTATTTTAGGTAGTAAAGGACAACAGAGCGATCGCGCTCGTTTGAGTTTGGCAGGTTCAATTGGAGTAGCAGTGTCTTTAGTCGGGTTATCTTTCGCCACTCAAAATCTGTGGTTGGCTTTGACAATGACGGCATTACTCGGAGCGTTTGCAGCTTTGGTAGGTGTCCCCATGCAAACTACGATCCAGTCGAGAACTCCTGTGGCAATGAGGGGCAAAGTTTTTGGTTTACAAAACAACGCGGTTAATATTGCCCTATCTTTACCCTTGGTGTTAGCTGCCGAAGCTGAAGCACGTTTTGGCTTATCGTCTGTAATTTTAGGTCTAGGGGCGATCGCTGCGGTAGGAGGAGTTTTAACCTGGTATATGACGCAGGCTGAAGATAATTTAGAGCGGTTGTCCTCAGGGCAAAACAAGTCTTAACAGGTCGATTTCTGGAGGAAAAAGCAAGACATCACCCCTAATCTGGTAAATTAACTAAAGCTAATAAATAACAATCCCCTAGTAATTCTCTAGTTAGTGAGCAAGATAGTTCATTTTGAAGTGGTTTAGGGTAAATATAAATCTGGGAAGCTTCCCGATTATCATCCCTTAGCAATTTAACTGAGAAACGCGATCGACTGTTATTACTAGTTAGATCTTGATTTATCTGTTGTAGTTGCCTAGAAGAAAGAGCATTTGAATGCATATCGCTTGGCTGGGAAAAAAATCGCCCTTTTGTGGCAATGTAACCTATGGTCGGGAAATAACCAACGCACTGTTAGATAGAGACTATCAGGTTAGCTTCCTGCATTTCTCTCAATCGCAAAACAGTTACGAACATCATCGAGAATATCAACAGCATCACCATCGTTGGTTAGAGAGACCCCGCCGTCCCCATTCGAGGATAAATGAAATGACGGGGCTTCCTCAAACTTCGTCAGAGATTACTCCGCCGTACAACGACGGAGCCTGCTCTGACCGTTGGTCAAATTGCCATGAGATTCCCCTGCCATTCATCTATAAATCTCAGGTTTATACTATCCCCACCCTAAAATCTAGCAAGGTATTGTTGCGATCGCTAGCTCAGCTAAAACCAGATTTAGTCCACGCTTCTTTGACTCTATCTCCTTTAGATTTCTTGCTGCCAGACATTTGTGAGGAATTAGATATTCCTGTGGTTGCTACTTTTCACCCTCCCTTCGATAGCAAAATTCGTAATCTCAAGTCTAGTACCCAATACTTGACTTACCAGCTATACGCACCATTTCTCGCCCGTTACGACAGAGTGATTGTCTTTAGCGAAATCCAGCGGGAGTTATTAATTAAATTAGGAGTTCCTGGCGATCGCGTGGTGATTATTCCCAATGGCGTTGATGAATGTAAGTATTCTCCTGGTTATTCTAGCCTCAAATATCAGTTAAGAGCTAAAAAACTGTTCGTCTATCAAGGTCGTATTGCAGCCGAGAAAAACATTGAGGCTTTGCTCAAAGCTTGGAAAATAGTCAACCTGGGAGATGATTGTCAGTTGCTAATTGTGGGAGATGGTCCAATTAGAAGCTCTCTCCAGCCTCATTATGGCAAAGAACATAATATTACTTGGCTCGGTTTTGTTGCCGATGAAGTACAGCGCATTGATATTCTTCGAGCAGCCGACGTGTTCATTTTGCCTTCTTTGGTCGAAGGTTTGTCAATTTCCCTACTTGAAGCAATGTCTTGTGGTGTGGCTTGTTTGGCTACAGATGCAGGTGCAGATGGCGAAGTATTGCAAGATGGGGCAGGAGTAGTCTTGGATACTCAAGGAGTTACAGCACAACTCAAAATTTTACTGCCTCTGTTCCATAATCATCCCGAAATGACCAATTTATTAGGCAACAAGGCTCGACAAAGAGTACTGGAAAGATATACCCTACGTCAAAATATTACCAAGCTGGAACGATTATATTCAGAAATAGCCAATAAACAGTTGATTATTAATAATCAATAATTTTTAGAGCTGATTTGTGAGAAGCCAAATAGCTGGATGTTTGTTGTCACTGATTCTTTGTCATTTGCCTAAAAATAGTTGACATAGATTTCAAAATCGTTCATTATAATTAAGTCAGGCAAGTTATGCGGGTGTAGCTCAGTGGTAGAGCGTCACCTTGCCAAGGTGAATGTCGCGCGTTCGAATCGCGTCACCCGCTTTAAAAATCTTAAATAAATTTGAAGGTTGAAGCTGTATCAAAAGTTTATGGCTTTATTAAAATTAAATTGAGGAGTGCTGAGAAAACCGCAAAAGATAATATATTTAAAAAATAAATCTTTGTCGCAGTATATCTAACAATCAAATTTTAATAACTTCAATCGATACTTGTGCGTCCTTATAAAAAACAGAAAATAGATTTAAGTAGTGAATATCCTTGCCCTTGCAGACGCAAAGGCAGTTTGAAACCGATTGTTTTGACCGAAGCTTTAGGGTGCGATCGCTGTCAGCAGATTTTTGTGGTTAAAAAAGATGGGCAGGTGATCGAACAACTGTCATCCATCTATCAAAAAAAGTCTTGGCAGTGGACGGGAAATCGCTGGAAAAACGTCTATGCCCGTTGGACACAAAGCTATTTATCCGCAATGGTAGTGTTGACGTTCGCCTCCGCTATTTTGTTGATGATTATGTTGCCTTTACTATTGCGTTGGCTAAGTACGCAGAGTATCATTTCTTGGGCAGTGATATTTTTATTTTTTATTACACTGCTGATTCTGTCGTTATTTGTAGTCTATCGGCATTAATAGCAAACCAATGCAAAGTTCATCAGACCGAGTACTGACCATAGTTCGAGAATCTCATAAAGCTGCTGCACAACTAGCTCGGATATCGGGAGAGAAAAGAAGGCTAGGAGTGTCGGTGTTGGCTGAAGCAATGGAAGCTAGTTTTGATGAAATTCTTGAGGCTAACACTATAGATTTGGAAATGAGCCGAGAAATGGCGGTTGCTGAACCGATAGCTGATTGGTTAAAGTTAACCCCAGAAAGATTGCAAATGACGGTTTCAATTTTGAAGCAGTTATCTAAATCTCCAGATCCGACAAGACGCTTGATTAATGCTCCCTACCAGCTAGAGCCATCTCAAACTTATTGCCAGCTGATCCCTTTAGGAACAATTGCCTTAATATATGAAGCTTTTCCCGAACTAGCAGCGATCGCAGCAGGAATGTGTTTAAAAACGGGAAATAGCCTGATTACCAGGGGGTGCAGCACTGCCAGTAACTCTAACCAAACCATTGCAACTATTCTCAAAAAAGCGATCGCCAATACCGATCTACCTTCAAGCTCGATTGAAATTATTTCTCCCGATCTGGGGATCACGGTTCAAGACTTGGTGATTCAAGACCGCTATTTGAATTTGGTGATTCCTTATGGTCGCCCTAGTTTGGTACAGCAAGTAGCAGAAAAAGCAACGGCAACAGTTTTAAAAACCACTATTGGCAATTGTTACCTCTACTGGTCGCTCAGCGGAGATTTAGAACAGGCTCGTCAGGTAATTGTTGATAGTCATGATAGTGAACCTGATGCGGTAAATGCGATCGAAAAAGTATTGGTTAATCGTAATATCAAACCTTCAGCTTTGCGCTCATTATTTAATAGTTTGCAGCAGCAGGGATTTAAGTTGAGGGGAGACGAAACAATCGTAGAAGAACATCCTGAATATCTCAAGTTGATGAAATCTGGAGAATGGAGAAAACCATATTTAAATAAGGTAGTAGCGTTTCGTTACATCAACGACTTGCCCCAGGCTGTTTTTTGGATCAATCGGTATAGTAGCGGTCATGCAGACTGTATCGTGACAGAATCCTATCAAGAAAGCCGTCAATTTGTTCGAGGTATCGATAGTGCCTTGGTTTATATCAACACCTCGCCAAAATTTTCCCGCAATCCTGAAGGTGGAGAAGGTGTCTTTTTAGGAATGTCTAACCAAAAAGGATATCGCCAAGGTTTGATTAGTGTAGAAACTTTTACTACGGTCAAACAGGTAGTTCAGGGGTAGGCAATTAGTAATCAGTCCCTAAAGGGATCAGCTTCGCAAATAATTAGTAATCAATTCCATGACTCATCCGCAACGCATTGAACCTCAGCCAGGACAGGAATCAGTTTGGGATTATCCTCGCCCACCGCGTTTAGAAAGGTCGTCTCAACAAATTAAAATTGTGGTAAATGGGGTAACTATCGCTGATAGCAGCAATACCTATCGAGTATTAGAAACAAGCCATCCTCCCGTATATTATATTCCCCCCGCAGATCTCAAAACCGAATACCTCAAGCCAGCAACTTCACAAAGATCGTTTTGTGAATGGAAAGGTATGGCGAGCTATTATGATTTGACAGTCGAAGACAAGTACATCGGTAATGCAGCTTGGTACTATACTCAACCGACGGAAAATTTTGCGCCAATCAAAGATTATGTAGCTTTCTATCCCAGTAAGATGGATGCTTGCTATGTTGATGGCGAACTGGTAAAAGCACAAGTAGGAGACTTTTATGGTGGCTGGATTACCAGTAATATAGTAGGTCCATTCAAAGGTGGAGCGGGTAGTTGGGGATGGTGAATAATTGACAATTAACCATAAACAATTGACAATCTGATTAATTGGTTAGAGGAGAAAGTAATGCTCAAAGCTTGGTTGGTTGGGGTAGGTATTTTGTTTGTGTTGGCTGAATTTGGTATTTGGTTGAAGCAATTTATGTTACCGCTACCGATGTATATTTTAGGGGGTGCTTTTTTGGCGATCGCCTCTAACTACGATCGGGGTTTAATCGCTTTATTTCGTCAGCCCGATGTCGATTCCGACGTTTTAACTCAGACTGCTACTCTAATCGAGCGCGCTCATACTTTAAAAAGGGTTAATTCTCAAGTTTTGACTGAAGCAGCGGAAAATCTAGAGTCTGCCGAGGGAATTAGTCATACTAAATCCTGTTCATAGAGGTTACTTATGTATCGCCCCCTATATCCCCCACCTCTCCAAACCTCTCCTGAAAGGAGAGGCTCAGTTGATGTCCCCCTATAGGGGGACTTATAGGGGTTGGGGGACTTAGATAAGTTTTTGCTTCCTAGTGAAAGTAACTTTTACCAATCGGATTCAGTATCAGACGTAGCAGTTGGGCTGTCTTTGAGTAGTTTAGTTGCTTCTTGTTGAGATCTTTGTCCTAGTTGTTAATAGCAGTATTGATAACTTGGGTTAGCTCTTGTTCCGTCCAGGGTTTGTGCAACCAGGCATGAAGATTTGCTTGTTTCTTAGCTCGCTCAATTGCAGCTTCGTCAGCCTGCCCCGTAAGCATGATGGTAATTAACTTGGGAAAACGTTGATGAATTTGAATTAAAAACTCATCTCCTTTAATTCCTGGCATCAGCCAATCAGAAACAATAGCGATAATCTTAATATTGTCTTGTTGTAATTCATCGATTACTTCCCAGGCTTCTTTAGCACTTTCAGCTACTTCATAGATAAAGCGATCGCCAAATTCACGCTTGAGTTGTTCTTTTAAACTGTCTAAGATCACGACTTCATCATCGACACAAAGTATTGCAGATTGAGACATAATTGTTATGGGTTGGTAATCATCGATCTTGGATAGGTAGCCAAACAGTAAATTTGGTTTTTCCTGGCTGACTATCTACGGTAATAGTTCCCTGATGTTTATCAATTATTTTTTGACAAATGTGAAGCCCCAAACCACTTCCTTCTCCTGTAGGTTTGGTAGTAAAAAATGCTTCAAATATTTTCTCTTTAAGATTTGCAGGGATGCCACAGCCAGAGTCGCCAATTTCTACCACGATCCCCTGATTTTTTAAAGCAGTTGATAGTGTGAGCGTACCGCCGTTTTGCATAGCCTGAATACTGTTATGAATTAAATTTGTCCATACTTGAATAAGTTCGTCAGCATAACACCAAATATCTGGTAATTCTTGATAGTTACGTACAACCTCGACGCTATGCTTAAGTTTATTGTGATAAATTTCTAGTACGGTTTCTAATCCATCCTGTATTTGTGCTAATTGTTTATCTCCACTAGTATCAAAACGAGCATAGTTTTTTAGTGCAAAAACAACTTTGGCAGCTTTTTCTACTGAAACAATAATAGTTTTATTGTTGATTAATAAACGAGTCAAGTTGTACGCCAAGTCTAAAATCCAATCTACCTGAGAATGCCTGAGCAAAGGCAAATAAGGGTCGATACGATCGCTGATGCCAATATCAATCAACAGATCAGCAATATTTCTAGCATTGTCGATCTGATGCTCTTTTAATTGTTTGGCAATCTGACGTTTGAGGGGGCGTTTTTCACTAGAAGAAAAAATAGGTCTACCAACTAAGGCGCGTTCGATTAACTGAAAAAAAGTATGTCTTTCCTCTAGATTGAGATATGCGGGCAATTTTGGCAATTCGGCGATCGCAGTTGTAAAGGCTTTAAAATTATTGCCAGCCGAAGCTTGGATTGCGCCCAAAGGGGTATTGATTTCGTGAGCAACTCCTGCGATGAGCTGTCCTAAGGCAGCTAATTTTTCTTGTTGAATTAACTGTTGTTGAGCCAGCTTTAATTCTTGAATAGTTGTCTCTAAATCCTTTTTCTGTAGCTTGAGTTGATTGACATATTCCGCCTGCTGTAGAGCAACGGCTAACTGACTAGCAATCTGCACGAGTAATTCGGTTTCCGAATTTTGCCAAGATCTATAGCCATCGTTTTGGTATGCTCCGAGTAAACCCCAAAGTTTTTTGCCTTGGAAAATTGGTGCGATTAAATATGCTTTAGCCTGATATTTTTCTAATGAGTGAACATAGCAGTCGGGAAAACCTTGAGTATAAATATTATCTACTGCTGTAAATTTTTGTCCGTGAGCATATTTCCCTCCCTTAGTTGCTTGCAGAAAAGTATCTGGTTGAATAATATCTGCCGAATCTCCCTGAGACCAATCCCTAATCAAACAACGGTCTAATTGAACATGACCATCACCCTCCATCGGCTCTCGCTCTTTTACTAATAGAGAACTCCAGCCACTAGCCACTGATTCAGCAACTGCTTGACCGCTCCAGTCAGAATTAAACTGATAAATTATCAGGCGATCGCATTGCAAAACTCGACGTGTCTCTTGAGTAGTTACTTTGAAAATCGTATCTATATCGTGAGAGCGGCGAATTCTATCGATAATAGTTGCCGTAACTTTAGCGCGC
This sequence comes from Pleurocapsales cyanobacterium LEGE 10410, assembly GCA_015207195.1. GTDB lineage: Bacteria > Cyanobacteriota > Cyanobacteriia > Cyanobacteriales > Xenococcaceae > Waterburya. The sequence goes on along the minus strand of JADEXJ010000012.1, from coordinate 43,265 downwards.
TCGGCTGCGGTTGTTTCCGACTCTAACCTAGTCCTTTGTCTGTCTTCAGTTTGAGATTGATGATTACTCATTATTTACAGGTAGCTAAGCAATAAATCTAGTTTGTCCCAACTAGCTGCCAACAGCAATATGTCCTATCTAGTAGTAATCTGGTCAATCGTCTTCAAATATTTAAACTGTAGAGAGAATTAACGTATATTTTTCTGGTTATAAGCTGCATAAACAGCCCGTACGTTATACCAGTTGAGAAAGATCCGAGCTACCTGTTCGGCTAACTGAGGCTTACCGCGATCAATCAGCCACTGCATTGTAGACTTTAGGCTGCGTTCGTTTAGAGTTCCGCCCAAGGATAGTATGCCCCAAAGGAGACGATGTAAAACCGTCATTTGAATCATCATTTTTACATCAAAGGTAGGATGTTTTTGATAGAAGATAACCCCCATTTTTCCTCTTTGAATTTCTCGCTCGATCGCCGAAGGAATTTGGTCTAAATCAAATGCGGGATGCCAATGATAGCCCACTGCTTCGGGACATTTTATCAGTTTTAAACCTAATTTTTTTAAGCGTACTCCCAACTCTAAATCTTCCCAACCATAGAGTTGAAAACCCGTATCGAACAACCCAGCTTTTTCTAACCAATGACGGGCGATCGCCACATTGCCCGTGGCAAAATAGGCAGCGGAAAAATCGGTTATTTTGTAAGGTTCGGCAGTGGGATCTTCAAAGTTATTGGTATTAATTACCGCGCCATAGGTAAACAGGCGATCGCTGTTTAAATCTCGTTCGTTTTTTGCCAGAGCATTAGCATGAGACTGAAGAAAAGTTTCGGTAACAACCAAATCGCTATCGATAAAAACTATCGTGTCGCCCACGGCATTTGTTACCCCTAAATTTCGGGCTGCTGCTGCACCCTGATGGTTTTGCTCGAATACTTTGACGTGGGGTAATTTAGCCTGGTTTTCCGCCAGCCAAACTAAGGTGCGATCGCTCGAACCATCGTCAACCAACACTATCTCATAACCGCTAATTTTATCGTCGCTAAACTCCTGCTTTTCTAGAGCAAGAAGACACTTTTGCAGTATGGGTAAACGATTATACGTAGGAATTACAACGCTAATATACACCGATTCAAACTCTTGTTTTATTCAATGAAATGATCCCGTGTTCGAGGTGACGATCACTAATCGAACCTCCTTTACTTTGTACGATTGCTCCCCAACTATGAAGAGAAATTAGTTTATTGTAAGCTTATTATGATAAATCTCTCCCGTAAATAGGCTAGGCAACACGAAATGGGCGACAATAAACAACATGAGCGACAATAAACAGCAAATTAGCAGGGTTTCTACGGGCATTTCCGCACTCGATGTCATAACAAAAGGAGGGCTACCAAAAGGAGAGATCTATTTAGTCAATGGCGCACCAGGTACGGGCAAAACTATTCTAGCACTACACTTTTTGCAAGCAGGTGTTCGAGCTGGTGAGAAAGTTTTGTGTATTGCCTTGTCACAAAGGATTGAAAGTGTCAAACAGACAGCAAGGGTGGTAAATCTAGACCCTTCAGATTTCGTGTTTCACGAACTTAGTAGTGCGGATGCTTTAAGGTCGATCATCGAGCGACAAACGGTTTTCGACACTTCCGAAATCGAGTTGGAAGAAACCATGACCGCTTTTACTAAGGCGATCGAAACTACACAGCCTGACCGCGTTATTTTTGACGGCATTTCCTATCTGCGGATGCTTGCCGACGATCCTCTTACCTATCGACAGCAGATTTTGACCATCAGAGACTATATGGTCAGCAAAAATATTACGGTGCTGCTAACCGACGACCGCCAGTTAGTTCCTGGCGATGGCGAATTGGAATCAATCGCCCACGGAATTATCTCCCTTTCCCAAGACAAAACCGAATATGGTAGCGTCCATCGCTATCTAAAAATTTCCAAGATTCGCGGTAGCAACTACCTTCAAGGCAGTCACGACCTGGAAATTACCAGTCAAGGAATAAAAGTGTATCCCAACTGGCAAGAAATTTTAGACTCTCGACAATCAAAAGATCGAATGGTCACTAGCGGTTTAGCAGGATTGGATACTTTAATTGGCGGAGGTTTATTAACGGGAACTTCTTGTTTGCTAGTCGGTCCTTCTGGTACGGGCAAAACTTCTATGGCATCCCTATTTGCTAATAATTTTGCCAAGCAAGGAGGCAGGGTTGCCATTTTTCTCTTCGACGAGCTGCTCAATACTTTTCTCAATCGCTCCAAAGGTTTGGGAATGGAGATCGAGCAGTGGATCGAGAAAGACCTGATTCGCTGTCAGGAAATTAGCTTGGGTGACATCAGCCCTGGAAAATTCGCCGACTCCGTAAAACAAGAAGTTGAGGACTGGGGAGCGGGGATAGTGATCATCGACACCCTAACGGGTTATCTCAATTCGATGCCTGATTCTAAGAAGTTAGTCGCTCAGATGCACGAATTGCTCAACTATCTAAGTCGTCGGGGCGTGCTGTCATTTTTAGTAGTGGCTCAACATGGAGTTGTCGCTCCTAATCTGGAGATGCCTATAGACATCAGCTATTTAGCCGATACGGTGTTGCTGCTGCAACACTTTGAAGCTGAGGGAGCTTTACGCCAGGCGATTAGCGTCTACAAAAAACGCTACGGCAATCACGAACGTCGAATTCGCGAGCTGCGCTTTCAACCTGGCAGCATTGAAATTGGCGAGCCTTTGAGTCAGTTCTCTGGTATTCTTTCGGGAACGCCAGCGTATCGAGGTGAGGTACAAAATTTGTTCGATAATCATGAGTTCGATAATCATGAATAGCAACTCTAATTCCCGCTCCCGTCTCGATAGCAAAGAACATATCGTTCTATCTACCAGCATTGGGCGAAATGCTATAGTATTGCGACAAACCCTCGAATCTCAAGGTTTCGTCTGCGTCAGCGCCCCTACAGTTCAAACGGTTGCCGATGCCATCCAAACTGATGCCTCTTTGGTGGTGATTACCGAGGAGGTACTGACCACTGAGGAAAAAATTAGGGACTTGGCTAAGTGTCTCAACAATCAGCCAGAGTGGTCGGATATTCCCGTAATTTTGCTGCTCAAAGATTGTCGGCGGTTTCCCTCCTGTATGACTTTTTTGCGTAATGCAGAATATTACGGCAGTCTCGTTTTGTTAGAAATGCCCCTCAAGCAGCACGAATTTATCTCGGTAGTTCGCTCGTGTCTGCAAAGTCGGCGACAGCAATATGTTTTGCGGGATACCCTATACCAGCTTCGGGAAAGCAACCAAGCATTAGAGAACTTTAGTCACATGGTAGCTCACGAGCTGCGTAATCCCCTCAATGTGATCGTTCTTGGTCTGGAAATGTTAAGCAAAGACGACTCCATTAATCCGATGACACGAAAAATAGTGCAGATCGGATACCGCTCGGCAACAAACCTAGAGCGGACGATCAAAGCAATGCTGAACTATGGCAAGCTCAAAGCTAAAGAAAACATCGTTTTCGAGCCAGTCGATATGAATCTGGTAGTCGAACGAGCAGTGTTAAATTTACAGCAGGTTATTGCCGACAGTCAGGCTAAAGTAGACTGGACGCAACTGCCCACCGTGCGAGGCAACGAGCAGTTACTAACCCAATTAATCAGCAACCTAATTAAAAATGCGATCGTTCACAATACCGCTAACATTCCAGAAATTAAGATCTGGGCGCAGTCGCAGTCTGGACGATGGCAGCTTTACGTCACTGATAATGGAGCGGGAATTTCTCCCGAAGATGAAGAAAAGATCTTTGCCCTATTTCAACGGGTTGGCAAGAACCGAGTAGAAGGTAGCGGTATTGGACTAGCACTATGTAGTCGCATTGTAGAATTGCATCAAGGAACAATTGGCGTGCGATCGCAACTTGATCGAGGCAACATTTTTTATTTCGACCTAGCAGTAGCTAGAGAATAAACTAACCTCGTTTGACTTTATTTTCTTTTGAGAGAAAAGAGCAGAAAATTTTCTAATTTTGTTTCCTAAGCAAAACTCAGGTTATTCAAGACACCCGATTCATTTTGTCTAACAAGACTTTGATCATCGGCGCATCTTCACTGTGGGGTGCAATTTTCAGGAAATATTCCAGATCGACAATCGCTTCCCTCCAGCGTTTTGACTGATAATATAATAAACCGCGATCGCGTATTTCCATCGCATTTTCGGGAAAGATTTTAATAATACCACTCATAGTACCTAAAGCCTTGTCTAATTCCCGCCGATGTAGATAAATAAACTTTAGATTGTTTAGCATTCTTGCTAATATTTGTTTATTACTTACGGGAGCAAGTAATTTGGGTTTTAATTCAATTTGTTGTTGATAAATTTCCTGTAGTTTTTCCTGACAATCTTGCTGGAATAAAATTTCTCCGCGATTAAAAGGATCGACAAAAATCCCCGCCTCTTCAAATTCTGGACGGATTAAAAAATGTCCTGGCATGCCAATTCCTACCATAGGAAAATTCAGGCGTTGGGCAATTGCTAAATAGACTACGGAAAGGGTGATGGGGATGCCTGTTTTATAATCGATTACTCGATTTAAAAAGCTATTTTCTGGTTCGTAATAATCTTCTTGATTTCCCTGAAATCCCAAGCGGTCAAAAAGATGATAGTTAATTGTTTTTATTACTTTAAGGGGATAAAGTTCTGCTGGTAACTGAGGCTCAATTTCTGAAGCGATCGCATCTAAAATATTTAAGTATTCTCGAACATCTAAATCTGGATATTCTGCTTGAGAGAAATAAAGAGAAGCTGTTGCTAAATCTATCTCTTTATCTGGGCGATTTATTTCCTGGTAAAAATTATGCCACAGCAGTTGATTATCCATTAGGCTCAATATTTATTTTTAGCTTTGTTATTTATTCTAATATTCTTTTGGTATTTACTGAAGTAGTTATTAGTTATTAGTTTTCTTGTGGCTAATGAGAGTTGAGATAACAAATTTGCTTAAGGTGGTTTACGACTTTGTCTTCTTCAATTGGCTTGTTTGATTGATAAGCCGATACGTTTCAGCTTTTCGTTAACCTCCAGCACTTTTACTTTAACTACCTGTCCGACTTTAACAACTTCCTTGGGATCGGCTACAAAGCGATCGCACAATTGAGAAATATGCACCAGACCATCCTGATGCACCCCAACATCGACAAAGGCACCAAAGTTAACTACGTTGGTCACTACCCCTTCTAAAATCATTCCTTCAGTTAAATCGCTAATTTCCGCAACACCCTCTTTAAATGTGGCATATTGAAACTGTTCTCTGGGATCTCGCCCTGGTTTTTCTAATTCGGTAACGGCATCCTCTAGGGTAGGCAGACCGACTTCTGCGGTGACAAACTGTTTTAAATCGAGTTGTTTTAAGCTTTTTCCTACTTTGGTAATCTCGTCTAGAGATACATTGAGGCTTTTAGCGATCCGTTGAATTACCAGATAACTTTCAGGATGTACCGCCGTATTATCGAGCGGATTATCACCGTTACGAATTCTTAAAAATCCCGCTGCCTGTTGGTAAGTTTTTTTACCCAGCTTGGCAACTTTTAATAGTTCTTTTCTATTAGTAAATGCTCATCGTTCGTTACGATAAGCGACAATGTTATTAGCAATAGTTGGCGATATTCCCGATACAAAGGTCAACAATTGTTTAGAAGCGGTATTTAGATCTACGCCTACATAGTTGACGCAGCTTTCTACAGTTTCTTCTAGCTTTTGTTTGAGTAACTTTTGGTTAACATCATGCTGATACTGTCCCACGCCAATAGATTTAGGGTCGATTTTGACTAATTCTGCAAGAGGATCTTGTAATCTTCTTCCAATACTAATTGCCCCCCGCACCGTAATGTCTAGATCGGGAAATTCTTCGCGAGCAACCTCACTGGCAGAATAGATTGATGCGCCCGACTCATTAACCATTACCTTAGTCGGTTTAGCATCAATTTGCCGTAAAACTTCACCAATAAATAAATCGGTTTCGCGGGATGCCGTACCGTTACCGATCGCAATTAATTCAATCTGATATTTACTAACAAAATCTTTAATAGTTTGGGCTGCTTGCTGGCGTTTGTTCTCTCCCGTATGGGGATAGATCGCCCGATATTCTAAATACTTGCCCGTATCCGACAGTACTGCAACTTTACACCCCGTCCGAAAACCTGGGTCGATCGCCAGAGTGGGCTTTCTTCCCGCAGGAGAAGCCAACAATAGGTTGCGTAAATTGGCTTCAAAGGTTTGAATCGACTCGATGTCGGCATATTCTTGGCGATCGCTTCTTACTTCCCGAATTAATGAAGGTTTTAACAAACGATTAAACGCATCTTGGAGCATTGTTTGATAAAATCTTTTTAAGCTGGTGTTCTTAGTGCAAATTTCTCGCTCTGCCAAATAAGCCATCACCTCCGACTCATCGAAAGCAAGATCTACACTTAAGACTCCCTCGGTTTCTCCCCGATACAGAGCCAAGACATTATGGGGAGGAATTTTACTCACGCCGTAGCTATAGTTCCGATACATCTCATATTTAGTCGTCCCTTCGGGATATTCAGCTTTAATTTGCGAAATAAATACACCGTGTTTAAATAAATATTCCCGTAAAAAAGCCCTGATTTCCGCTTTATCTGCCACCCGTTCCGCCAAAATATCTGCTGCCCCTCCCAAAGCTTGCTCCGCGTCATTTACTCCTTTTTCTGCATCGATATAGTTGCTTGCTTCCGTCTCTAAAGATATTGCCGATACCTGGGGTTTGTTGTTCGATGCGATCCAGTTTGCCAGAGGCTCCAATCCCTTTTCCCTAGCAATAGTCGCCCTAGTGCGTCGCTTGGGCTTGTAAGGAAGATATAAATCTTCCAGTTCGGTTTTATTAAAACAGTTGGTAATTTTTGCCTGAAGCTCGGCAGTTAACTGATCTTGAGAAGCAATTTCTTCTAAGATCTTCTCCTTGCGCTTTTCTAACTCTTCTAAATAAGTGTAGCGATCGAAAATATCCCGTAGCTGCACCTCATCGAGGGAGCCAGTTTGTTCTTTGCGATATCGGGCGATAAAAGGAACTGTTCCCCCCTCTTGCCACAGTTCTAAAGCGTTATTAACATTACCAGGTGGTAAAGAAAATTCTCTGGCAATTAGTTGCCGAATATCTATCATAGGCTGAAGGCTGAGTTGAGATACTAATGATTCTATGTTTCAAACACAGTTCTGATTATATATATTTTGCTCGTACAAGTATGAATCGCCTATCGTTTCAAATAAAGTTTCAAGTTTTTAACAGCCATGAGTTAATGACCGATCTATAGAGCGACAAGCTATAATATCTATAGATTCTATAGATGTTAAAATTATGAGTGGGAAAACCATATCTGCATATACCGATAAGCAAACAGCAGATTTAGTTGATTATTTGGCAAAAATCGAACAGAGAACTCCTTCGCAGATTATGGCAATTGCTCTGAAGTTCTTTGTCAAGTTGCCAGTGAGCGCGAGAGAAGCTTGGTATCAAATTGAGGCTGTGGGAGATGAAGCAGATCGAGAAAGAGCGATTAAAAGAATCACTCAAATCTTAATCGACGAACGCTATGAGGTTTGGCAAAAAAAGGTTGTTGGGGAAATGAAGACAGATTCTCTCGGCAAGCTTGAAACCGAAGATGATATTTTGGCTGCTGCGATTAAGCTTACCGAATGATACTCAGATTGTGTCTGGATCTCAATATCTGGTGTGCTGCTTTGCTTGCAGAACGCAAGCGCCGACAAGACACGGCTTGTCAAACGTTAGTAAAAATAGTTAAAGATCGAGAATGTAACTGGGGTCGGGTAGAATTAGTTATTTCGTGGGGGATGCTAAACCGCCTAGAGAAAGTATTAGTGAAAGATTTGCAGGTTTCTTCTCTTTCCGCTCAGATGTATCTTCGGAGTATTGAGAGCTATACTTTACAGTCACCCCAGCTTACTTTAGGCGGAACGGGAGTAGTTCCGCTTCACGATACGGAAGATGCTCATGTTCTAGAAACAGCAGTAGCGGGTAAAGCTCAAGTATTAGTGACAGCCAATTTTAGAGATTTTGTCGATAAAAATGTCGAGATTGTTCTCGAAAATCGTCATGGGGTATATCGGAGTGCCGATTTTCGATGTCATATCGTTCATCCGTATTTGATGGTGCATTGGTTGGATAACTTAGCTTTCTATCCCGACTTCTAACGGTCACTGATAGAGATTAGTTCGATTGCCCCTTGTAGGGTAGGCAAAATTCAACAATACAAAACGCTTGTGAAACAATTTCTTTGCCCACCAAAACCAAAGCTGATAGCTAAAAACTAACAAACTAGAACGAAGCAAATTCACATCAAAGTATCTAAAGTGCTTGAAAATTTCTCCCGCTATACCTAATTAAAACCGCACCTGTATGCCCTGTCAGCAGCCAAAAAACCGACCTAACGCCATCTCGTAGACATTTTTCTGCGGGTTCGGGAGGATTATCTGAAGGGACAGCTACGGGTTTGAAATCGATCCCTCGACTTCTAAAGACAATATCACCAATGATCTTTGCCCGTGTCATGTGATTTTCCGAAGTAATCAGATATACGCTGTCGATCCCTCGCTCTTCTAGTTCGTCAACTAGAGTAGTAAAGTTGGTCACAGTATCACTAGCACGATAATCAAAATATAGGCGATCGCTGGAGATTCCTGCCTTAGCAAATATTTTTTGAGCATATTCTTGGGGACTACCCGAAGAAATCCAAATTGGTAGATGGGGATATTGCCGAGCTAATCTTGCAGCAAAACGCTCTCGTTCTTCATGTCCTCCCAATACTAACAATGCTTCGGGAGTAGTGTTGTTAGTTGGTAATGGTTTGAATCCCACACATAAAGATGTCGTGACGACTGACCAAAATAGTAGCTGTCTTAACTTTTCGGTAGGATTTACCTTAACTAGGTTTGATTCTTCTCTAGAAGGAAAATGGAAAAACATATGCACAATGCTAGATTAACTCTAATTTATAGCAGTAGACCCTCGCCAATCATTAGTATTTAATGAAAATATTGTATTCGAGTCGCGATCGCCGAAATACTACTATTTTAAGAAATTTAATCCATTTTAGATAGTTTTATTCAAGATGTCTCTAGTATGATGCGGATTGGCTGCGTTTTTTTTAAAGTGCGTCCTTGATTAGTAATAATGAACTGTAATTCAAGCTTTAAGCCAACTTACGTATTTCGGCTAAAATAACTGAATAAGCATAGAACAAGAACCAGAGACCACAACTAGATCAGTTAAGCAGGGATCCAAGTCTTGATAGATTGTCAGCTGCATCTACTGTGATGGGTAGTAGCCAACTGCTAATGGTTTGCCAAACAATTTAATTTCTTAACCTCAACTCAGGCGCAATAAATAGTAAACCACAAGGGGGCAGATTTTGTTACTCTTGAAGACGCTGTATTTTACATTTTATTACCTAGCTACTTAGCATGAGAACTAACTACTGTGGCGAACTACGAGCCGAACACATAGACCAAACCGTTACTATCTTTGGCTGGGTCGATCGTCGTCGCGACCATGGAGGAGTAATCTTTATTGACTTGCGCGATCGCACGGGAACAGTACAGATTGTCAGCGATCCCCAACGCACGCCACAGTCTTATGCTGATGCGGAACCTTTACGTAGCGAATATGTAGTCAAAGCAGTGGGTCAAGTGAGCCAACGTCCCCCAGAATCTTTAAATGACAAGCTGCCTACAGGACAAGTAGAAATTTATGCCGAATCAATTGAGGTACTCAACGCAGTAAACCAACAGCTGCCGTTTCAGGTTTCTACTGCGGACACGGAGACGGTGGGGGAGAAACTACGCCTCAAGCATCGTTATTTAGACTTGAGGCGGGAGCGCATGGCAAAAAACCTCCAGCTACGTCATCAGGTAGTTAAGGCAATGCGGAGATTTCTGGAAGACGAAGAAAACTTTATCGAAATCGAAACGCCAATTCTAACTCGTTCTACTCCCGAAGGAGCGAGGGATTATCTGGTACCGTCTCGCGTTAATCCTGGCAACTGGTATGCCTTACCCCAATCCCCTCAGCTATTCAAACAGCTCTTGATGGTATCGGGATGCGATCGCTACTATCAAATTGCTCGCTGCTTCCGTGATGAAGACTTACGCGCCGACAGACAGCCAGAATTTACTCAGTTGGATCTGGAAATGAGCTTTATGTCTCAAGATGAGATTATCGAACTCAACGAGGCGTTGCTCTGCCAGATTTTCCAGACGGTTAAAAATATTAAGCTGGCACGTCCTTTCCCTCGCCTTACCTACGCTGAGTCGATGGCGCGTTATGGCACAGATCGCCCCGATACTCGTTTTGGACTGGAATTAGTAGACGTTTCCGATATTGTTAAAGATTCTGGATTTAAGGTCTTTTCTGGTGCGGTTTCCAGTGGGGGTCAAGTTAAAGTATTGCCCATACCCCACGGTAATGACGCTATTTCCAACGTCCGCATCAAGCCCAAAGGAGATATTTTTAACGAAGCCGTTACCGCAGGGGCAAAAGGTATTGCCTATATTCGAGTTCGGGAAAACAATGAAATCGATACCATCGGCGCGATTAAGGACAATCTTAACGAAGAACAAAAACAGGAGTTATTAAGCCGTACTGGGGCAAAACCAGGACATTTACTGCTGTTTGGGGCGGGAGACACGGCGACGGTTAACAAATCTTTAGACCGCCTTCGTTTGTTTATCGCTGAAGAAATGGGATTAATTGACGACGAGCAGATAAACTTACTTTGGGTAACAGAGTTTCCCATGTTTGAGTGGAATGCCGAGGAGAAACGCTATGAGGCCCTACACCATCCTTTCACCGCCCCCTACCCCGAAGATATTGAAGATTTAACTACAGCCAGAGCGCAAGCCTACGATCTAGTGTATAACGGCATTGAAATTGGTGGTGGCAGCTTGCGGATCTATCAAAAAGATCTTCAAGAGCAAGTGTTTAAAGCGATCGGGTTATCTATTGAAGAAGCCTACAATAAGTTCGGTTTCTTGCTAGAAGCTTTTGAATACGGTACGCCCCCTCACGGTGGCATCGCCTATGGTTTAGATCGACTGGTGATGTTGCTGGCGGGAGAAGACTCAATTCGCGATGTTATTGCCTTCCCCAAAACCCAACAGGCTAGTTGTTTACTAACAGATGCTCCAGCTACAGTAGATGCCAAGCAGCTCAAAGAGCTAGAAATAGCCTCGACTTATAAGCCAAAAAAAGATTAATCGAGGATTAAGAATTAAGAATTAGGGGTGGGGATCGGGCGATAACAAACCAATATTGCTTTATCCTTCATCCCTTAAAAGTGATATTCTAAAGTTTATAATATTTTGCACAAACGTATTTAAAGCCTAAAATAGCAGGTTTATCACAGATCTTAAAATTATTAGTTGGCTACAAATTCTCAACTCAAGCATTATGCCATCACCTCAGTATGATCGAGACGAACGATACGAAGAGGAGACTCTGACAATTGTTGACGAAAACGGGCGATCGCTCTCCTGTTATATCGAACAGTCTCTTGAAGCCGATGATATGACCTACTTACTCTTAGTACCAGTGGATATTCCCGTGGTAATTATGAGCATTAAAAACGACAGTGAGGAAGAATTAGAGGCTGCGATGTTAGATGATGATCGAGCGATCGCCGAAATTTTTGATAACGCTAAGGCAGTTTTAGCAGAACACAATCTTTATCTACATCATACTGCCTATACTTTGACTGCTACAGGTGAACTTCCGCCGATTGAAGAAGACCAGGTGTTAACCTTAGATAGCGACCAAGACGATGGAGAAACAGCAGAAGAATTGCAGGCTTTATGCTGCTTCTACCATGCAGAGCAAAAATACGGCATCTATACCCCTTTAACTCCTCTGTTGTTTTTCGCTCGATACGATGCTGAAAATCGTCTAGAATTGGTTTCTCCCGAAGAAGAAAATTTAATACCTATCTTGGAAGAATTGTTATCAGAAGACTAAAGCCCAGGAGTTTCTCCAGGAATCAATAGTTTAGGGTTCTAGAAGTTGGGAAGATTTTAAGAATCAAGCTAACTAGACACAGAGATTTCTGGCAGACAGCAGACAATTTAAAAAAAACCAAGGTAAGATAAGAGCCAGCTTAGAAAATAAAGCTGATTGTCCCTCGTTTCACCCAGTTAGATTTATAGAATGGCTTTTCAAAACAAGTCTAAACATAGCAATCGTCATAAAACTCATATAAATATTGCTCCTAAAATTATTCCCGCAGTTGTGGTAATTACGTCTTTGTTATGTTGGGCTGGTTGGAGAGGTTTGACCGCCCCTGTAGCAGCGAAGAATGAACAAAACACCCCAGTTCAGTTTACAGTCAAGCCTGGGGTGTCGGGTAATCAGATTGGAACTCAATTAGCTCAAGCTGGTTTAATTAAATCTACTGACGGTTGGAAAATCTGGACAAAACTCAAGCAGCTAACTGATTCCTCTGGAGGATTCAAGGCTGGTACATATCTAGTATCCCCTCAAGAACCTTTAACCGAAATCGCGGGTCGAATTTGGCATGGAGAAATCATGCAGACCAAATTCACCATTCCCGAAGGCTGGTCTACAATCCAGATGGCAGAGTATTTTGAATCCTTGGGTTACTTTGATGCTGCTGATTTTGAAGCTGCGGTTGCGACAATTCCCTATGAACAATATCCTTGGCTTCCTCAAGACATTCCCATCCTAGAAGGCTTTTTATATCCCGATACCTATAAAATCTCTAGCGATTTGGCAACTAATCCTCAGACCATAATTAAGATCATGCTAGATCACTTCGAGCAGGTCGCTTTACCTGTATACGAAGCAGCCCAACCAGATATGAGCCTCCTCGACTGGGTAATTCTCAGTAGCATTGTCGAAAAGGAGGCAGTTATCGGGTCAGAACGTACTTTAATTGCAGGAGTGTTTACCGCTCGGCTTGACCGAGGAATGAGATTAGAATCTGACCCCACCGTAGAATATGGTTTGGGTATTAGGCAAACTGCCGATCAACCCCTAACCTATAGTCAGGTTGGAACTCCCTCGCCATATAATACCTACCTTAATACAGGGTTGACTCCTACCCCCATTGCTTCTCCTGGAATTGCTAGTCTAAAAGCCACTCTAAATCCAGAAAGCACTGACTATTTGTTTTTTGTAGCTCGTTATGATGGTACTCATGTCTTTAGTGAAACTTTGAGCGAACACGAAGCAGCTACTAGAGAAATTCGTCGCCAAAGAAACGAATAATTGAATAAGCTATTAGTTGTTAGCTTGTATTCATCCTGGCTGTTGCCAACTTTAATAGCACTGTAAAGTAAACGACTCAGCAGCAATTGAGCTATGGTGCAGCGGGTTGGGGTTGTTGCACTAAAAACAATAGACAATGAACTGTAAGTGCGAAGAGTACAAGGATAACTTACTAGTTTGGTAACTTCTAGTACTCGACCTTTTATCCTTCATCCTAATTAAAAGCAACATGGATTTATTGCGATCGCTTCCTATTGGTTCGTATCTGGAGCAACCTGTAACCTGGCTACACAAAATCGATCCGCGAGTCAAGCTGGTTTGGTTAATGACTTATTTACTTGCTCCTTTATTGGGCAATCCTTTCTGGCGTATTGGTTTGGCAGCCTCTTTGATCGGATTAACTATTGCTGCGGGAATTCCCTTTAGGGTGTGGCGGAAACAAATAGGTTGGCTACTGCTATTATGCTCGTTTATGTTCGTGTTTGCTAGCTTTGCTCCCGATGGTCTGGCAGTTGAGCATCAACCAAGAGTGCCTCAATTCTGTCCTAACGTGACTGTTGTCGAAGACGCATCAGCAGGTGAAGCTGCGCCAACCGAGTGTCAAACCCAGCTACCTCAACCGACTGATTATCAATATGTCTACCTCGATCGCCCTGGATTTGCTTTTATTCCCCGTTTAGTAGTTACTCGTCGTTCTTTAGATGTAGCCGTCAGGATTTCCACCTTAATCTTTACTCTAATTTATAGTACTAGCCTCTATCTTTTAACCACCGCCCCCGAAGAGATCACCGCAGGTTTAGAAGATCTCATGAGTCCCCTGCGTCGCCTAAATCTGCCAATTTCTGAAATTACCCTAACCTTGACTCTTGCTCTGCGCTTTATTCCCTTGGTCTTGGAAGAAGTACAAAATTTGGTGCGCTCGGTTCGCACTAGAGCGATCAACTGGAAAAAATTGGGTTTGCGTCGTAGCGCGCAACTATGGTTAATTGTCTCGGAAAAACTGCTAGAAAATTTATTACTACGAGCGGAACAGATCGCCGTAGCGATGGACGTTCGGGGTTTTACTAGCCCCAATGAACATCGAGTTCAATGGCATCAGCTAAGGCTACGTTGGTGCGACTGGCTGGCTCTGGGAATTCTCATACCCTTTTGGTGTGCGCGTTGGTTTGTGGGAGGGGTTTAGCTATGGGTAAAGCAAAACTCGAATCAGACCATCAGACAGCTATCACATGGCACTGGCGATCGCTCCCTGTAAAAAATCGTACGGGTTCGGAAATATTTGCTGCTTTATTCGCCGATGAGCAAATTGCCACCCTATTAGAAAGCCCAGGCATTGTATCGAAACTAGGACAATCGCCCTCTGAGTACGCTTCTCGATCTCGCTACTCAATTTGTGGAGGTAAACCACGAACCGTTGGGGGAAAACTCCAATTATGGACTCCAGCAGTCGGTGAAGTTTTGCCTTTTTTGCGATCGCTACTCCAGCGGGAAAGTACAGCTCATTATAATTCCTCTAATTTACCTTTTACTGGAGGCTGGTTGGGCTGGTTGGGTTACGACTTAGCTTGGGAGATCGAGCAATTGCCCAATCTCAATCGCGATCCTTTGCCCTTCCCCGTAGCCTATTGGTATGAGCCAGAATGCTTTGCCGTTGTTGACCATCTCGAACAAACCCTCTGGCTGGCTGCTGGGGACGATCGGCAGCTGGATCTTTTAGAAACCAAACTTTCTGAGCCTACTTCCCATCAAAACTTTGGGCAAACTCCTCCAAACACTGCCCCAATTTCTTTTTTGACCGACCAGGAGCAATATCAAAATGCCGTTAAACAAGCCAAACAATACATTCAGACTGGAGATATCTTTCAGGCTAATTTGTCTCTGAGATTTAAAACCACCACGACTGATGATAGCTGGTCAATTTATCGTCAGCTACAGCAAATAAATCCTTCTCCTTTTGCTAGTTACTGGCGATCGCCTTGGGGAGATGTCATTAGCTGTTCCCCCGAAAGATTGGTACGTCTAGAAGACAATTTGGCTCAAACCAGACCTATTGCAGGAACGAGACCGAGAGGCAACAATAAGCAGCGCGATCGCGCCTTAGCAGAAGAATTGCTCGCCAACACCAAAGAACAGGCAGAACACATCATGCTGGTAGACCTAGAACGTAACGATTTGGGTCGAGTATGCCAGTGGGGTTCGGTAGAAGTAGATGAATTACTGGCGATCGAACGTTATAGCCATGTAATGCACTTAGTCAGTAATGTTAGAGGTATTCTACAAAGCGATCGCGATGCCGTAGATTTGATCAAAGGTGTTTTTCCTGGAGGGACAATTACTGGCTGTCCCAAAGTTCGCTGTATGGAAATTATTGAAGAGTTAGAACCAGTCCGTCGTAATCTATTTTATGGCTCTTGTGGCTACCTCGATCGCCGAGGCAATTTGGATTTAAATATTCTAATTCGTACCCTTTTATATGTCCGACCTGCCAACTCTACTATGGCTCAAGTCTATGGTCAGGTGGGCGCAGGGATCGTTGCCGATAGTGACCCTACAAGGGAATGGTATGAATCTCTCAATAAAGCCGAAGCCCAAATCGCAGCTTTGTATAGCCGTACAAAGTTACATTAGGACAGATTAAAGTTATTGGCTCTTAACTACCAACTACTGTACGGTCGTTTCATGAAACGACTCTACCACTAACTACTAACTACTAACTACTAACTCTCAATTATCTGCCTCTACTGCATCATAAATTTTTTGCAATATATTAGCGTCAGCACTAATTACTCGATTCCAACTGGGAATCATGGGGGTCATTTCAGGATTTTGTAAAAAAGCGTTGCCAGCATAAATAATCGATTTAGAAAAAACTTCGATCGCCTTTTCTTCATTATGCCGATCTAGGGTTAGTCCATTCATAATCGCATCACTATGGTAGCGTTCGACGTAATCGAGAGCAGTGCGATAATAAGCAGCCTTGATAGTTCTAAAAATCTCTTGGGAAAATACCTGTCCATCGGTCGCCATTTTGCGAAATAAAGCCTTACAAATATCAATGGACATTTTAGATAAACCGCGATCGCGATCTTGGGGGGAAAGTTCCTGATGTTTATGATCGTAGGCGTTGGCAATATCTACCTGACAAATTTTATTCAGATTGTAGTTGCGATAAACATCGTGCAGCACGCCGATTTCTAACCCCCAATCATAGGGGATGCGAATATTATTGACCACCTCGTTCACCATAGAAAACTCTCCCGACAGCGGATAGCGAAAGCTGTCAACATAGTCTAAAAAAGGATTATCCTTGAGAATATCTTTGAGGGTTCGCACTAAGGGGGTAACTAAAAGACGCATTACCCTCCCGTTTAATTTGTTGTTCGCCTGACGATAGTAATAGCCTTTGCAAAACTTAAACTGAAATTTCGGGTTGGCTACTGGATACAACAATCTGGCTAATAATCCTTTTTCGTAGGTCAAAATATCGCAATCATGTAAAGCTAGAATCTTAGCCGTGTCAGAGGCAAGAAAATAACCCATACAGTACCAGACGTTACATCCTTTGCCCCGTTCGCTAGGTGCTAAACCTTCTTGCTGTAATAACTGGTGTACCTCCTGCATCCGAAAACCATCATTCCACAAGATTTTGTGTTTTTGAGGTAATCGGGCAAAATATGTTTTGGCATATTCAAACTGCGCTTCTGTAGCTCGATCCAAACCAATAATAATTTGAGCTAAATATTTTACTCCAGCAAGCTGTTCTACAATGTTACCCAAGGCTGCTCCTTCTAGCTCCGAAAAGAGACAGGGAAGAACTAAAGCCATGGGTGTCGCCTGAGATATATCTAGTAATTCTGCTTCTAGAGATTCAATAGAGCGGTTGTGTAAATCATGGAGAGTTGTTATTTCACCGTTTTGAAGAAAGTCAGCCATTTTTTACCTCTTGGTAGCCCGATTATTAATTAGCAGTATTTATAATGCTCTGTTCAAGAAAAAATCTATGCCCTCTTGCCAGCCAGAAGGACCTGGTTTAGTAGCAAAAAAAATATCATCGCGATTGGGTTTTAAGCTACCTTTTATAGAAGGGATGACAATTGCATAATCAGCTTGTTCTAACATCGGCAGATCGTTAGGGCTATCTCCTAGAGCAACAATTCCTATTTTTTCTTGCCAGCGTTGGGAATAGTAGGCTTTGAGTTGTGGTAAACAGCTAGCCTTGTCGAATAAACCCATTACGTGATGAAATCGTCCACCCCTAACACACTTTAATTTTATGTTCTCTAGCTCTTGTTGGAAATTATTTAATGCTAGTTCTGTATCCTGCCAGTACAAAGGTTCTGTAGCTTCTCGCTGCATTGCTTTTTGAACATTTGAGATGCTCAGACCCGTCCATTGCATAATTTCAGTTACTGAAGATTCGGCAAATCCCTGACAGCGTAGTTGCAGCTTTTGCCTAATTTTCCTTACATCGGGAAGAAATTCTGCTCTAGGTATCCCTAGATAAATTTTAGTTTCTTGGCTGTTCTCAGACATCCTTGATTCGGGACTAATACCACAAACGACTCCGCCATTTTCACAGACGAAAGGTTCTTGATTGTCTAGTTCGTGGCGAATTTCCAAGATTTCTGCCTGAGTTTTACTAGAATTGAGAACAATCGGTATATTCTGCTGTTGTAATTGGGCGATCGCCTTTAAAGCAGGAGTAAATTTGTATGTTTGGTGGTCTAATAGAGTTCCATCTAAGTCAGTGACAACAACATACTTCATGAATCATCTCATCTCAGCTTCAATTTTTTTAAATCCAGTTATATCACGAAACCTATATTCAGATATGAGAGTTAGTAGTTAGTAGTTAGTGGTAAAGATAAATGATATTATTTCTTCCCCATCTGCCCATTCCCAATCCCCCCTCCAAAAAAATTCGTTTTCCCCTGGAATAGTAAAAAATTTACTTAAAACATCTTGTCAAAACCCTGGAATCGAGATAAATTGCAGTTTTCCCCGAAAAAATTTTAGCTCTAATCAAATCAATAGACAACGAAAAGCATGATTGCTAGGCAGAAAATTAGTGTCCCCTCTCCAGAACAAGTTCACCAAACAAAAAAAGGGACAAGGATCCGTCATGACGAATATCCCGATTATAATCGACCACTATTAGAAATTTCTCCCCAAGCCCGCCAAAAAATCTTTAACCGTTTGTGCTTTTTATATGGAGAAACTGAGGCTGAACAATATTTACCCGAACTAGAGCGCGTTCTCAAGGTCTATTACGCTCATAAACCCCCAGCCAAGATTGAAGCGGAAAATAATTTTGACCCCGTTAACCGCTTTACCGAACAGGATGTTATTTTAATTACCTATGGCGATCTCCTTCGCAGCGAAAATTCTTCTCCTCTAGCCAGCTTGGTACATATTTTGGAGCAAGTACCAGGATTCAAAAAAGCAATCAACACTCTACATATCCTGCCCTTTTTTCCCTACTCCTCAGACCGTGGGTTTTCCGTGATGGATTTTCGGGCAGTAGATCCCAAGTTGGGTTCTTGGCAAGATATTGCCCGAATTGGCGACTCATATCAATTAATGTTTGATGCGGTGTGTAACCATACTTCATCAAAGAGCAAAGCTTTTCAAAAATTGTTGAATGGCAGTCCTGAATATCAAGACATTGCTACGGTTTACCATTCTCCTGATGAATTGAGTCCAGAAGATCGTCAAATGATCTTGCGTCCCCGTACTAGCAATGTTTTGACCAAGTTTCAAAGCATTAACGGACCAATCTGGGTTTGGACTACCTTTTCTGCCGATCAAATTGATTTGAATTACCGTAATCCTAAGGTGTTGCTGTGGGTGATTGAAACTCTGTTACTTTATGTGCGACGCGGAGCAGATTTAATTCGTCTGGACGCTGTTACTTATTTATGGCAAATTCCTGGTACTTCTTGTGCCAATCTCAAACAAACCCACGAAACGATCAAGCTATTTCGCGATCTTTTTGATGTGGTTGCGCCTGGGGTGGCTCTGATTACAGAAACCAACATTCCTCACAAACAGAATATTGCTTACTTTGGCAACGGGCATGACGAAGCGCAAATGGTCTATAATTTTGCCTTGCCTCCCTTGGTGCTACATACTTTTTACCGTGAGGATACAACCGTTTTGGCGCAGTGGGCGCAACAACTTGAATTTCCTTCCCAAAGCTGTACTTATCTCAATATATTGGATACTCATGATGGTATTGGCTTGATGGGCGTTAAAAATATTCTGTCATCCCAAGACATCCAGTACTTGATTACTAGAGCCAGAGAACATGGTGCATTTGTTTCCTATCGTACGGGTGCAGGAGGCGAAGACGAACCCTATGAAATCAATACTACATGGTTTAGTGCCTTAAATCTGGATAGTGGTAATGAGCCATTAGCAGTCCAAATCAAACGTTTTGTTGCTTCCCGTAGTCTGGCTTTAGTCCTCAAAGGTGTACCAGGTATTTATCTACATGGCTTAATTGGCACTTCTAACGATGTGGATACGGTAATTAAAACCAAGTCCAAGCGAGATATTAATCGTCAGATAATTTCTGAAACCGTCTTGGACAAGAAGTTAAAATTACCTAATTCCAAGGTATCTCGGCTAACTCAGGCTTTGGGTAAACTACTAGAAATCCGAGTACAACAACGGGCTTTTCATCCTCAAGGAGAACAGCAAATCTTAACTCTATCTGACAAATGCTTTGTGGTTTTGAGAATTGCACCAGGAGGAAAGGAACATATTCTGACTGTAACCAATGTCTCGAACCAAATTTGTCAACTAGAAATTCCTTTAGCCGAACTAAAAAGTCTAAAATTGATCGCAGATACTATTTTAGATAACAACTATTGGTACGATCTAATTGGCAATAGAGGTTGGAGAGTTCAGCAGCAAAAACTATTCCTAGTTTTGCAGCCTTACGATGTAGTTTGGCTTGTTCCCTATGTTGAATTAGAAAGAAGTATTGAAGACCCAGCAACTGAGTAATTGTAGTCATTTCAGTTGATATTCCTAGCTTAATTGGTGATGGTGGTTAGTGGTTAATCGTTAGTTGTCGATCGATCAAGGGTTGAGGGACTTGCGCCAATTTAGGGCTAGTTTTAAATAACTTTTATCAATACTTATCTATTATTGGTATTGGGTGGGCAAATTATAAAGATAAATTATAAATATCTATAATCTGCCCACTGAGACTACGCTTTGTTGCGATAGAGTATTTTCACGATAAATTTGGCAATTACCTGGAAAAAACTGAGCTTTTCTTCGGTTGAGGACTCCCCTGCCGTTTGCTTGGATGGTTTTGCGGTTGCTGTTGAAGTCGAGTCTTCGCTATTTCCCTTCAAAGCAGATTCGGCTACTGCCAAGTCTTTACTCTCGTCAACAACGGATTCATTAGTTTCCCTGGCGGGTGCTAATTCTTCTGCTGTAGATGTCTCTGCTTCGTTGTCAATTAAAGCAGATTCTGCTACTGCCACGTCTTTACTGTCGTCAACAACGGATTCACTAGTTTCTTCTGGGGGTGAGGATATAATATTTTCGGCTTTGGTTATTTCTTCTAGGTTCTCATTTGAAGTTATTTTTGTAACCATGTCGCTATTTTGCATCTCGCTCACAGCAGCAGGTACGGGTTTTGATGAAGTTATGCTGTAGGATCTGTTCAAAAATTCTTCTAATTTTTGACGGTCTTCTGATTCAGTTTGACGGGCATTAGCTGCACATTCAGCAAGCTCGTAACTACCAATATATGCCAGCCATTTTTCTAAGTCTTGTCTGACTAAAAAGCTAGTTGCTTCGTCGGGGTGTTGCTGGCATAGCTCCAATAACTCATTGGCATTATGAGCTGGTGAACCATCGGAAAAGTAAAAAGGCTGAGTCATGGTGTTCTATCAATCAAAAACAGTTCAACTTAATCTTGCCACAGGTATATCGATCTGAACCCTTGACAAATTTACTAAATACTGAATTTTATCCCCTAATATAAAATACCTGCATATTTGTTACCGCAAAGCCGAGGGAGACTGTCGGAACTTTGAACCAACCTCAACTAATTTGTAGTGTCAATATGGGAGCAATAATTGAATTATAGTTAGCTGGGTATATTCATCCCTCTATCTACGGCTGGACGTTGTTTAATAGTTTCATACCAGCGTTTGAGTTCGGGATATTCTTCTAAGCTTAATTCCATAAATTGATAAGCTGCAATCCAAGGATAGATAGCAATATCGGCAATAGTATAATCGTTGCCACTGACGTATTCTGCCTTACCCAACTGGGTATTGAGAACGTCATATAGTCTTAATGTTTCTTGGTGGTAACGGGCGATCGCATAGGGAATTTTCTCATTAGCAGCCTTATTAAAATGATTATATTGTCCGAACATTGGTCCAATGCTACCCATCTGAAACATTAGCCACTCGATTGTCTGAAAACGCTGTTTTGGTTGAGTTGCCAGCAATTTTTCCGTCTTTTCTGCCAGGTAGATCAAGATTGCTCCCGATTCAAATACGGTAAGATCGGCATCGTGGTCTACAATAGCAGGAATCTTACTATTCGGGTTAATTGACACAAACTCAGGGGTAAACTGTTCGCCTTTAGTAATATCTATGGTGTGAACTGTATAATCTAGCCCCACTTCTTCTAGCATGATAGAGGCTTTGCGACCATTGGGAGTTGTGAAAGTATAAAGATCGATCATTTTTTGGTAACTCGACAGAAACTAGATTTATTGTTTGAGGTTGTGATTCATCATTCTCGATTAGAGAAGGGATCGGCAGTGCTATGTTTTCTAATAAACTGAGAAAATAACTTAATAAGCATAAGCAATCTTTTTTAAGAGAATATTATTACTCTTGGTGGCGGTAAGTCTTTGATATCTTTAAAGATCTACAAAGGCATTTAGCAAAATCAAAGGATTAAAATCTCTTAGCCTACAGCTTTAAGCTTTTTTTTAATACTTATACAGTCAAACGGTGGATATGAGCAATACAGTTTGGGAATTAGATTTTTATTCACGTCCAGTTTTAGACCAAGATGGTAAAAAGCTCTGGGAAGTGCTGATTTGCGAGAGTCCTAATAGTATAGAGCGATCGCCTGACAGTCTATTTAAATATTCTCAATATTGCTCCAGCAAAACTGTCAACTCTGTATGGTTGAGAACAGCTATCGAACAAGCGATCGCCGAAGCGGAAACCACGCCCAAAAAAGTTCGCTTTTTTCGCCGACAGATGAATAATATGATTATCAAAGCCTGTGAAGATGCTGGAGTTAATCCTGTTCCTAGCCGTCGTACCTATGCTCTTAAACAGTGGATCGAGAACAGATTAGAAAATTTCTATCCCCAGGAAGAAGGATACGATCTCAAAACTGCTAGCTCGGCCTCAGTAAAATATCCGCCTTTGAACCCGATTCCTCTACCTGATGCCGTCAAGGGCGATCGCGGAGATAAATGGCTTTTTGTCAGCTTGACGGCGACTGACTTTGATGACATGAAGGAATGGGATATTGCTTTTGAAGAATCTTTTGCTCTGTCTCTGCTAGACATAACTCCAGATACAATTATTCCTGGCTTGATTATTTATTCACCCCGCGCTACGCCTCTAGCAGCCTGGATGTCTGGGCTAGAAATGGGATATCTTCAGTTAGAAAAGTCGCAACGTCCCCAATTGTGCCTGGAAACTGGGTTAAGCGATAGTTGGACACTGGTTAATTTAACTAATCAAGATACTGTCAGACAAGCAGAAGATTTTGAGCAAGCTAAACAAAAAGCCCGTGGCGTTCACTTTTTAGCAGTTCAATCAAACCCAAATTCTGAGTCTTTTGCAGGTTTTTGGTTGTTAAAAGAATAATTTCCCTAAGATTTAGATTATCAAGGGCGACTGCAACTATTAGCTATTAGCCACTGATTACTGGAGAAATTTAGACGAAAGACTAATATTTAGCGCGATCGCCTATTACTATTTTACTTTTTGGCAATGATATAGATAGCATGAATCAAACCAGGAAAATAGCCTAGCAGGGTAAGTAGGATGTTAATCCAAAAGTCTTTACCTATGCCCACCTGAAGAAACACTCCCAGCGGAGGTATAAATATTGAAAAGAGGATGCGAATGATGTCCATATAGCTTGTTTCTTGTAGTAATTAACATTTTTATTTTAATGTCTTTCCTTTAAGCAGTAGCGATAATACATCGTAAGATATACAAGCTGCTACTGCTTACTACTACCGTTATTGTTCTACTCAATACGTATATACCTACTGACGGTATTTGTCAGCATTTATTGAGATTTTGAGGGAACTAACCGCTTTTCTAAAGATTGAACCCGAAACTTAGCGGTTTTGTTATCAGGTTCGTATTCCAGAGCTTGCCTGTAGGTTTCTACGGCTTTAACAATCATCTGCTTTTTCTCATATACGTTCCCTAGATTGTTTAGTGCAATCACATATTCGGGATATAGCTTCAAAGCCTCTTTATATTCTCTAATGGAAATATCATATTGTTCCTGAGCAAAATAGGCGTAGCCCATAGCATTATGAATTAGGGCCTGATTTTCTTGGGGTAATTTCTTATCAGCTTTTAAAGCTTTTTTGAGCAGGGATATTGATTGAACAAATAATTTTTTATCTAGATATAAACTACCTAATTGATAGTATTCTTCAGCAGTACCTGGTTGCTGTTTAAGTTTATTTTGCAGGCGAGAAAAAGTACTTTCTTGCTTACGAGTTTTAATAACTTCTCGCAGGATGTAAATAGCTGCTAAGACCAAGACCACTAATAAGGCAGAAATATAGATTATAGGTAGATTATCACTCATGGGCGATCGCCAATATGTCAGATTTGCAACTTCACTGGTTATTACTGATGATTGTGCCATATCTACCCAACTAAAATCTTCTATCGTTAACAAAATGTTGGGCATAGTCGATATGATGGGAAGGATTTTTTTGCTTCTCGGTTATAAATTGCTAAATTGTGGTTCGAGACTGGCAACTGCTTCGGGTTGAAAAGGCGCAGCTAACTTCCATAATTCGGGATTGACCTTTCTTTTTGCTGCTAATCTTTCGCGAGCATAGTCAATTAACATCTGGGATAATTGCTCGTTATTACGACGTTCTAAGCCATATATGGGATGAAGAGGACTACCGATAAACAGAGCCTTAAGCACCATTTGATTCCAGGCTAAATCATCTAAATATGTTGCAGGATAGGGATTGTTTAAAGCAACTGCATTGAATACTGAGGTCATGTTACTACGAATTCCTTCAGCAGCACGCAGTTGGAATTTTTCTGGATGAGGTAACAGTGGTAAACTTTGATACAAAGCGATCGCTTCTCCTACATCCGCTGCTGCCCAGATTTTATCCAAAGTTGCCCTATATCTAGATTGCTCTTCATGGGGAAAAGATAAAATTAACCAAGTACGACCGACTTGCTCGACAGTCCAGTTAATCGGATTCCATCCTGGTACGATTAGACTTGCTGCTGATAATTCTTCAGGGGATAATTCGAGTTTTTTTGGCTCTAAATAGCGAGATACACCGCTAAAAGCAGTAAATAAAGTTTTTTCTGCTGCTTTTTGTCTGATTTCTGCTTGTTTGCCCTTTAACCAGCTTAAATTCTCGACAGAGATTCGTGTTTCTAACCAGTTGTGTAATAAAGCAGTAATTTTAGATACTCTAGGATCGGTTTTAGCTTCCATGATTTAGCTTGAAGTTGATGTTTGATGTAACCATGTTACTTCGATCAAATCTAATACTCTGGAAATTTACAATCCATACTCTAAAATAATAGCGATCTTTTATTCTACAAATATTAATTCCTCATCGGTTTAATAAGTTTCGATAGAGTTTTCCTGGTTAAAATATAAAGCTTTTGTGAATTGTTACCAGAAAAAACTCTCTAGAGTATCATTTAAGAAATAAATATACCGAAAATATACAGAAAATATACAAATAAATGCAGCACAATAACATGATGTTTCTCGATCCTCACATCCACATGTCTTCCAGAACTACCGATGACTATCAAGCTATGGCGAAAGCTGGGATAGTGGCGGTAATTGAACCAGCTTTTTGGTTGGGGCAACCTCGTACTAGTGCAGAAAGCTACAAAGATTACCTTAGTTCTCTGGTTGGTTGGGAAAGATTTCGCGCTAGTCAGTTTGGTATTAAACACTACTGCACAATTGGTTTGAACTCTAAAGAAGCTAATAACGCAGCTTTGGCAGAAGCAGTAATGGAAATACTACCTCTCTATGCCTGTAAAGAAGGTGTTGTAGCAATTGGCGAAATCGGCTATGACGATATGACTCCTGCGGAAGATAAGTATTTCCGTCTCCAGCTAGAATTAGCCAAGGAGTTAGATTTACCCGTAATGATTCATACGCCACATCGGGATAAGAAATCGGGTACATCTCGCAGTATGGATGTCTGCCTAGAACATGGTTTAAAACCATCTCAGGTAATTGTCGATCACAACAATGAGGAAACTGTCAAGGAAGTATTGGATCGGGGTTTTTGGGCAGCGTTTACTATCTATCCCCATACCAAAATGGGTAATGAAAGAATGGTAGAAGTAGTACGGCATTATGGTTGCGATCGCATCATAGTTGATAGTAGTGCCGACTGGGGAGTAAGCGATCCTTTAGCCGTACCCAAAACTGCTCGACTGATGCTAGAAAGAGGTATTCCTGAAGCTCAGATTAAAGCTGTTTGCTATCAAAATGCTTTGACTGCTTATAGTCAAAGTGGACAAATTAAAGAAAGCGATTGGTTCAATCCTCTTCCCATCGATCAGCGTCAATTGTATAGCGATAACTCTGTATTAAGAGGACAAGAACCTCTAGTCGAATCAACTTCAGAATCAGAATCAGTCGTAATTGTTTAACTATACTGAGCAATTGAGCAAAATGTTGTGGATAGGTTGAGCAAAATAAATCTTCAGAATTGAAGAGTGTGGCTAGAAATTTTTCAGACTCAATCTTGATTTACTCTACTATTGTTACAGCATGTGTAGTATAATTGCAGCTCGAAGGTAAAAACTATACTCAACATTTTTTAAAGTCACCTATTTATAACAAATATTTCCCTTCCTACTTCTAATTCTCAGATTCTGCTACTGACCGTCAAATCTGAGAGAAACAACTGTAATAACCACAGAAGTAAACAGCTCGAAGAAATATTTAGTAACAAAAAAATTTTCGATAAATCCAGTTATTAATTATTACTGAAAATTTGATTCATTATGTCTACAACAACGGTCAAATCCCAGTCTATTTTGGCATATTTACAATTAATGCGCCCTGCCAATATTCTTACTGCTTGGGCAGATATTTTATTAGGTTATGCTGCTGCTGGTGCAGTAACAGTAGAACTTAACCACCTGAATTTTGTAGCTTTAGGTTGGCTAATCTTAGCTACTACAGGGCTATATGGCGGGGGAGTTGTGTTCAACGATGTTTGTGATGCAAAATTAGATGCTGTCGAACGCCCCGAACGTCCTCTTCCTAGTGGTAGAGCATCTTTGCCAGGGGCAATCTTGCTGGGAACGGGGCTGCTAGTTGGGGGGATTGTTGCAGCAGCTATGGTTTCTAGTCTCAGTGCCGTACTTGCAGCAATTGTGGCAACAACTGCCTTACTCTACGATAAGTGGGGCAAACATCAAACTATCATCGGTCCCTTAAACATGGGAGTCTGTCGCGGAGGCAACCTATTGTTAGGTGTAAGTGCTATTCCCGAAGCGGTAGGCGATCGCTGGTATTTAGCCTTAATTCCGATTATCTATATTGCTGCCATTACTGCTATTTCCCAAGGAGAAGTTAGCGGAGGAAAAAAAAGCACGGGGATTGTTGCCTTGGCTTTAATTGGGATAGTTGTCAGTATTATTGTTGCTTTGGGGCTATTACCAGAGTATACCCTGTTAATTACTCTACCTTTTTTAACCTTGTTTACTGCCCTAGTTGTACCTCCATTTATCAAAGCTGCCATAAATCCCAGTCCTGAATTAATTCAGATGGCAGTCAAAGCAGGAGTCCTCTCGTTAATTGTTTTAGATGCAACTATTGCAGTAGGCTTCGCCAATTGGCTTTATGGTTTGCTTCTATTAGCACTACTGCCTTTGTCTCGTTTCTTTGCCCGTCTATTTGCTGTTACTTAATTTTTAATTTAATAATATGTTTATCTCAACAAACAAAGTCACGTCCATGGAATCGCTACATCAGAGTATTGCGGTTAGATTTAGCTATGACGTTCATTTTACGAGGGATCTATGGTCAATTACCAATCCTTTACTCTCTCAGGTGATAGCAACAGGTAGCAATCTAGCCAAATCAGCAATAGTTATAGTCGATTCTGGGTTATTAGACTATCACCCACAACTTTTGACCAAGATTACCAACTATGCTGATTATTACGCCGATCAGATCAAATTAGCTACTGAGCCGATTGTTGTTCCAGGAGGAGAAGCAGCAAAAAACGATCCTACTCTGGTAGATCAGATTCATCAAACTATCGAGCAGGTAGGACTATGCCGTCACTCTTACGTTTTAGCAATTGGTGGTGGTGCAGTAATCGACATGGCAGGTTACGCAGCTGCTACTGCTCATCGAGGTATTCGCCTAATTCGCATTCCTACTACTGTTTTGGCTCAAAACGATTCTGGTGTAGGGGTTAAAAACGGCATCAATGCCTTGGGCAAAAAGAACTTCTTGGGTACTTTTGCTCCTCCCGTTGCCGTACTTAACGATTTTGATTTCCTAACTACCTTAGACGATCGCGATTGGCGTGCGGGGATTGCTGAGGCAGTCAAGGTAGCTCTGATCAAAGATCGCAACTTCTTTGAATTTATTAGCGATCGCGCCGATGATTTAGCCCAACAAGATTCTCAAGCAATGGAACAGCTAATCTATCGCTGTTGTCAACTGCATCTTAACCATATTGCTAGCTATGGCGATCCGTTTGAGATGGGTTCTTCTCGCCCCCTCGATTTTGGACACTGGGCTGCTCATAAACTAGAACACTTGACCCATTACCGTTTAAGACATGGAGAAGCGGTAGCAATTGGGATGGCTTTAGACTGCACCTATTCTTACTTAACTGGGCTACTCGCTAAAGCAGAGTGGCAGCAAATTATCAGAACTTTAAAACAATTGGGATTCAAACTGTATGTTCCCGAATTATCCAGGGACATGGAGAACCTAACCCTAGAAAACTCAATTTTTCGCGGTCTGGTAGAATTTCGCGAACATTTAGGCGGAGATTTGGCTATTATGCTGCTGCAACAAATAGGGGAAGGTACAGAAGTCAATCAGGTTAACATCCCCGTATATCAAAAAGCCATCTCGATGTTGCAGAAAATTGAAGTAGAAACTATTAGCCAATTCAATTGACAATACTACTCAAGTTGCGATCATTGTTGTAGAACAGGTGTAGAGACGGTATTTTTAGCTATTTAAAATTTAAAGCGATCTAGCAATATCATGAAATTAGCAACTAAAACTGATTTACACCTTACCTACTGCACTAATATTCATCCAGGAGAAACCTGGACAGAAGTAGAACAAAATCTCAAACAATACATTCTGCCCCTAAAAACTCGACTGTCTCCAGATCGACCTTTTGGGATTGGTTTGCGTTTGGCAAATATCGCAGCCAAAGAATTGCTAGATGAAGATAATCTTGCTCGATTCCAAACTTGGTTGCAAACACAAGACTTATATGTCTTCACCCTCAATGGTTTTCCCTATGGTGGGTTTCATCATCAAATAGTCAAAGACAAAGTTTATGCCCCCGACTGGCGTAGCTCGGAACGTTTAGACTACACTGTGAGATTGATGGAAATCTTGAAAGTCCTGTTGCCAGACAGCCTGGATGGGGGAATTTCTACTTTACCAATCTCCTATAAGCCCTGGCAGCAAAATCATGACGACATCCAACAAACCTTACACCAAAGTAGTCTGAATTTGGCGATCGCGATCGCCAAAATGGTCAGGATTCATCAAAATACTGGCAAGCTGCTGCATATCGATCTCGAACCAGAACCCGACGGTATGCTGGAAAATACGGCTGAGATGATTGATTTCTTTCAGGATTGGTTATTGCCCATAGCAGGCAAATGGCTACAGCAAGAATTATCGGTTAGTCAGGCGATCGCCGAGTCTTGGATTACCGAACATATCAGGGTTTGTTATGATACTTGTCATTTTGCCGTAGAGTATGAAGAACCCAAGGAGATCGTTCAAAAATTAGCTTGTGCTGGGATCAAAATTGGCAAAATTCAGCTTAGTTCGGCAATAAAAATTGATATACCTACGAAAATAGAGCAACGCCAGCTGATTTTAGAAAAGCTTTTACCTTTTGCCGAATCCACTTATTTGCACCAGGTAATTGCTCGCCATGGCGATAAGTCTGATTTAAAACATTTAAAACATTATTCCGATTTATCCACCGCCCTGCCTCATTTTTTGACAACAGAAGCTAAGGAATGGCGTACTCACTTTCACGTACCTATTTTTATTCGTAACTACACCACAGGGTTACAACGTCAGCTATTTGAATCTACTCAAGAACATATTGAAAAGTTATTACAGCTTTTATCAGACAATTTTGTGAGTCATCATCTAGAAATTGAAACCTACACTTGGGAAGTTTTGCCTCCAGAGATGAAATTAGATATTTTAACTTCCATTGAACGAGAATATCGATGGGTTTTGTCAGCGATCGCTGATTACTAATTACTCATGCTGAAAATTGTCAAATTCCCTATCTGATTAGCCTAAAACTGCTATCAGCTAAACACAATCTACTTCCTACCTCCTACTTCCTACTTCCTACTTCCTACTTCCTACTTCCTACTTATATTTATGGATAAAACTGTCGTTCTTAATGTAGTTGGCTTAACTCCTCAATTGATTGGAGAATTTACCCCTTTCCTTGCTGGTTGGCAGAAGCAGGGCAACACAACTTCAATTAAACCAGTCCTACCTGCCGTAACTTGTACTGCCCAAGCAACCTACTACACGGGAGTAAACCCCGATCGACATGGTATTGTGGCTAACGGCTGGTATTTTCGAGATGAATGTGAAGTTAAGCTATGGCGACAGTCAAACAAGCTCGTTCAAGCCCCAAAAATTTGGGATAAGGCGCGATCGCTCGATTCTGATTTTACCTGTGCTAATCTTTTTGGCTGGTACAATATGTACTCGACCGTAGATTACGCGGTTACACCCCGTCCCCTGTATCCCGCAGACGGCAGAAAAATCCCCGATATCTACACCGAACCCATGGAATTGCGCGGATGGTTGAATTCTGAGTTGGGTGAATTTCCTCTGTTTAATTTTTGGGGTCCTAATACTTCAGTAAAATCGAGTCAATGGATTGCGGATGCAGCCAAAAAAGTTGAATTAAAATATAGTCCTACCCTAACTTTGGTTTATTTACCTCACCTGGACTATTGCTTGCAAAAGATCGGCACAAATCCCCCAGAGATTGCAGCAGATCTACGGGAAATAGATCGAGTATGTCAGGATTTAATCGAATTTTATGAAGCAAAAGGGGCAAAAGTTATTGTTCTTTCTGAATACGGTATTACAGAAGTTTCTCGTCCCATTCATCTCAACCGTCAATTTAGACAGCAGGGTTTGATTACGGTTCGAGAAGAACTAGGAGGAGAAATCATGATTCCTGGGGCGAGTAAAGCTTTTGCAGTTGCCGATCATCAAATTGCCCACGTCTATATTAACGACCCCAGTTGTTTTTCTTTGGTACGAGATATTTTAGAAAATACGACTGGAATCGATTTAGTTTTAGACGAAACAGGCAAGCAAAAATACAGCCTCAATCATCCTCGTTCAGGAGAACTAGTGGCGATCGCTAGTCCTGATGCCTGGTTTACCTACTATTATTGGTTAGATGACCGTCTCGCCCCAGATTTCGCCCGTACTGTCGATATACATCGCAAACCTGGTTATGACCCCGTAGAGCTTTTTGTCGATCCTCAGCTAAAAGCACCTCAAGCTAAGATAGCATCTACCTTGTTGAAAAAAAAGTTGGGCTTTCGTTATCTGATGGACGTAATTCCCTTAGATGCCAACCTAGTTAAAGGTTCTCACGGTCATCTTACTAGTTCAGTAGAGCGATCGCCACTATTGATTACTCAACAGCAAGATTTATTAACCAGTGAAACTATTGAAGCAAAAGAAGTGTTTCAATTAATACTCAGTCACCTTAATTTATAAAGCCTATCGCCAAACTATAAAACGTAGTAATAGAGGACGCAAGAAATCTACTACTACGCTGGTTTCTGGGTAGGAAGCTACTTTTATAATCTTTAATTCAATAGTAGTATTTCACTGTCTGGTCAAACAGAAGTTAACGGCGACTAAATTTAACTTTCAAGCCATCGCGAGGATGAGGAGTAGGTACGGTTACTAAATTTAGGTTTTGATTGGGTAATAGTTCCCATTGGTAATTCTGCAACAGCTTAGAGGCAAATAGGCGCATTTCTAAGCGGGCAAACTCTTTACCGATACACTCTCTCAAGCCACCACCAAAGGGGATATAGCCAAAGCTTGCTTGCTTGTCTGCTGGTTGTTTGTGGTCAAACCGATCTGGATTAAAGCGATCGCTTTCGGGATAGACTTCCTCATCTTTGTGAGTTTGAGCAATCTGATATTGAATGTTCCATCCTTTGGGAATACGGTAGCCACCGAATTCAAAAGTTTCTACCGCCTCTCTAAAGCCACCACCCACAGGCGGGATCAGACGCATGACTTCCTTTAATACCTGTTCGAGATAGGTCATGGCTTTAAGATTTTCTAGGGTAGGAGTACCAGTTATCTTTAAGCGGTCTTGTTCTTCTCGCAAACGCTGCATTACATCTGGATGCTGGGCGGTTAACAGGCAAAAAGAGGCAATCGCACTGGTTAGAGTTTCGTGTCCTGCAAATAATAATAGTAATACCTGATCTTTTAGTTCTTCCAAACTAAGGCTATTTCCTTCCTCATCTTCAGCCTGAATTAACAACCCTAAAGCATCTTCTCCAGGACTACTATCCTGTTGGCGTTTAAGAATAATCTGTTCTAGATTCTCCAGTAACTTGCGACGCGCTGTTAACGCTTTGCCAAATTTAGTCCAGGGTAAGGAAATAGGAATCGTAAATAAACCCGCACACCAAACTTCAAAATAGTGTCCTACACGACTTTGGGAACCACCATCAGTACTGACAAACAAATTACTAGCAATATCAAAGGTGTAGTTGCGTAATTCTGGATACCAGGTAAGCTGATTCGTTTGCTCCCACTTTTGCAGATAATTATTAGTAATCTGTTCCATCGTGGGGATGTAGCTGGCTAAAGCTCTGGGCTGAAATGCGTCGTATAATAGCTTGCGTCTGGAAGTATGAAAGCTACCGTTGTTAACCGCTAAAGATTTCTTACCTAATAGTACTCTAGTACTTTTGGGCCAAGTAGAAACTACATACTTATTCTCGTTACGAAATAGAAAAGTATTAGCTTCAGAACCAATCATCATCACTGTAGGACTGCCGAAGACATTGGTTCTATATATCTTGCCGTATTTCTCAATTCTTTTTTGGTTAAAGTTGGGATCGCTAAAAAAAGCGATCGTCTCGCCAATAAAGGGCAGTCCGTTTTCACCAGGAGGTTCGGGCAAATTTAGTTTATCTTCAGTAGTAGTCATGTTCTATATCCAGTCGCCAATGTTTTTGCGGGTAACTTAAATCATCTTAGTTATTTTTGTGTTTGAAGATTTTTTGATTCATGGCGATCGCCCATTGGTAACAAGTCAAGGAAATCAGAAAAAAGTCAAGGAAAAAGCCAGAACCAAATCGTATCAAACTCATACAGAGTAGGCAATTGAAAGATGTAATTTCTCTATGGGCAAGAGTAAAAGACTGAACCGAGACCATGCTAAAAAAAGGCAACGACCAATGGTGGAAGATAGAGTTATTGCCGAACACTTAACCAAGTTACTAATTCCAACCATTAAATCACAGTCACGTTTTGTTCGAGAATTGGGACTCAGAGACAGGATTCTCACACTTGCTTTGATGATAGCTGCGGTCTTAACCTTGCTCTGGCGCGATGTCCCAGGAGTAAGCGAATTAAATCGATTACTCGAAACAGAAGGATTTTTGTTGAAGCTACTTCGGAGTGGTGAAATTTGAGTTAAAGCAAATTTATAATTCTGTGAAAAAAAACAGCTGGTATCTTATTACACAGTTTGCCCAATTAAAACTGTATACAGTATGCAGTAGATCTTAGTCGGACGGCGATCGCGACTCACAAGTTTTTGAACTCGAACTTATCATTCAATCAATTTTAATACTTCGCTTGATTAAAAAACCAAGCACCAGAATAAGCAACTTTTAGAACAGCAGCTCGGCAAAACGGATTATTAAAAAAAATATTAATATTATCCCTCGATAGTCAATAAGATGACCAATCAAGAAATAAGTTTGGAATCAGACAAAATTAAAACCGAAGCACCCGCTTCAATTGAATCAGATTTAATTTATGGGCTAGAAGCGCGTCCCCCGTTTGTCGAATCGCTCTTTGTCGCATTACAGCACGTATTTGCCTGTTTTGTAGGTATCATTACCCCTGGCTTAATTATCTGTGGGGCGTTGGAAGTACCGCCTGCGGATACGACTTTTATTCTCAGTATGTCCTTGGTGGTTTCAGGTATTGCTACCTTTATTCAGGCGAAAAGATTTGGACCAGTGGGTTCGGGATTATTAAGTGTTCAGGGGACTAGCTTTGCTTTTTTAGGACCAATTATCACTGCGGGACTAGCGGTTAAAAGTTCTGGCGGTACGGCTCAAGATGCTTTGGGGCTGATCTTTGGCTTGTGCTTTTTTGGGGCGTTTGTCGAAATTATTATCAGTCGTTTTTTACACTTGGCTAACAAGATCATTACACCATTGGTAACAGGAGTAGTAGTGACCTTAATCGGCTTAACTCTAGTTAAAGTTGGCATTACCTCCATAGGCGGTGGTGTACCAGCCCAAAATAATGAAACCTTTGGTAGTCCAGTATATTTGATGGTAGCGTTGTTGGTCTTGGTGGTAATTGTGGCACTCAACAGCACCACCAATAATTATCTGCGGATGTCCTCGATTGTAATTGGTTTGATAGTCGGTTATCTAGTCTCAATTCCTTTGGGTCTAACAGACTTTAGTAATCTAGCTGGGTTACCACCTTTTGCCTTACCAATTCCTTTTCGCTATGGTCTGGGATTTGATTTTGCTGCGTTTGTTCCCTTTGCCTTTATATATTTAATTACGGCGATCGAGTCAATTGGCGATCTAACAGCTACTTCAGCAATTTCGGGCGAACCAATCGAAGGACCTAAATACTTTAGACGCATCAAAGGAGGAGTATTGGGGGATGGGATAAACTCAATTATTGCTGCTTGTTTGAACACCTTTCCCAACACGACTTTTAGCCAAAATAATGGTGTAATTCAACTCACAGGGGTAGGTAGTCGCTATGTAGGATATTTTATTTCCGCAATTTTTGTAATTCTCGGTTTGTTTCCTATCGTGGCGGGAGTTTTTCAGGCTTTACCTCAGCCAGTATTGGGTGGTGCAACTATTGTTATGTTTGGTACGGTAGCCGTGGCGGGAATCAAAATTCTGTCCTGCGTCAACCTTACTAAACGCAATTCAATTATTTTGGCTTTGTCACTTGGTTTGGGCTTGGGGGTTACCTTTGTTCCCGAAATCTTGGACAATATGCCCGAACTAGTTAAAAGTATTTTTGCCTCTGGTATCTCGACAGGAGGAATCACCGCTTTGTTGTTGAATGTTATTTTGCCAGGCAGAGAGTAATCAAGTAGGGAGTAGTAAGTAGTAAGTAGTAAGTAGTAACTATTTTCTGATTTAAAAATTATGTACAACTTAAAAGCGATCGTCATTGGCGCGGGAATGGCGGGATTGTCCGCAGGGATTGCTATGCGCCAGGCGGGATATGAAGTAGAGATCTATGAAAAGACCAGTAAGCTGCGTCCTGCGGGGGCGGGTATTTCTCTTTGGTCGAATGGGATCAAAATTCTTAATAAGTTGGGGCTGGGAAAAGAGGTTGCTGCCATTGGTGGACAGATGAACCGCATGGAATATCTTACTCATCAAGGTGAAAGCCTGAACAACGTTAACTTGATTCCTTTGATGGAACAGGTGGGACAGCGACCATATCCCGTATCTCGCACCGATTTACAGCAGATGATGTTAACTGCCTTTGGTGAATCAGATGTACGGATGGGAATGCGCTGCGTGGAAGTAAAGCAAGATGCGGAAAGTGCCACAGCTATCTTTGAAGATGGCAGTACCGCTACGGGTGATGTAGTTATTGGAGCGGACGGCGTACATTCGGTAGTACGTACCTATCTCAATGGTGGTAAAATCGAGCCTCGTTATGCGGGTTATGTTAACTGGAATGGTTTGATAGATGCCAGCCCAGATTTGGCGGAAAGTGATGTCTGGGTAATTTACGTTGGGGAGGGGAAACGCGCCTCGATGATGCCCGTGGGGGGAAATCGTTTTTACTTTTTTATGGGCTGTCCCAAACCCCAGGGAACAAGCACACCGCCAGACAAGATTCGCGCTGAACTCAAAGAAACCTTTGCTGGCTGGGCGCAACCAGTGCAAAACCTAATTGATAAGCTCGATCCCGAACAAGTCAACCGCTTAGAAATAGGCGACATCGATCCGCTGCCC
The DNA here is from genome assembly GCA_015207195.1 of Pleurocapsales cyanobacterium LEGE 10410. GTDB lineage: Bacteria > Cyanobacteriota > Cyanobacteriia > Cyanobacteriales > Xenococcaceae > Waterburya. The sequence continues at coordinate 7,213 of JADEXJ010000012.1, read as the reverse complement.
AATTTGGTTCAGGGGAGAATTGCCCTAGTTGGAGATTCTGCCCATGCTACCACTCCTACTCTAGGTCAGGGAGGCTGTCAGGCAATGGAAGATGCGGAAGTACTTTGTCGCTATTTGTTGACGACTAATATCAGCGTCGCCGATGCTCTCAAACGTTATGAAGCGGAACGCAAAGAACGAGTAGCCAAGTTGGTTTTAAAAGCCCGTAAGCGCACCGATACTATTTACAACAAAGAACCAGATTTAACCCAGCAGTGGTACGAACAATTAAAACAGGAAGACCCCAAAGATGTCACAGGAGCGATCGCCAAAATAATTCTCGGTGGTCCACTGCATTAATAAGTAATTAACCATCAATCTATGTCTGGTAATCTAACAACTCACGTTTTGGATACGGCAAATGGTTGCCCCGCATCGGGCATTGCGATCGCTCTTTGGCGATGGGATTCTAAAACTTTATTAAAAACTGTAAGAACTAACAACGATGGACGTACCGATGAACCGTTATTAACAGGAGTAGAATTTAAGGCAGGGGTATACGAGCTGGTTTTTACCGTGGGCAATTATTTTTCTGAGTACGGGCAATATTCCGCTCCGCTGTTTTTAGACGAAATTCCAATTCGTTTTGGCATTAGCGACATTGAAGCTCATTATCACGTTCCTTTGCTGGTTTCTCCTTGGTCTTATAGCACCTATCGCGGTAGTTAGTTTGGAAAGTAGAAAGTAGCGGTCGAGACGTTTTAGGAAACGTCTCTATCCAAGCAGGCAATGACAAGCAATCTCAAGTCCGCTACAAAAATATCATCAGGAAATTGGCTTTAAAATCTAAAGATAGTTCGTAATGTTCCGACGTAGATGGTATCGTTATCCGAATCACCGTTGGGATTGAACAAAGCGTAGCCCCCAGGAGTAAACTGAATATTATCGTTTAAACTATACTGATATTCTAGGTTTAGAAGATAAGGATTGTTGGGTTCTTCCGCTAGAGCATTACCTTCACTATCGCTCAGACTTGGAGGCTGTCCAAAACTAACCACCAAAGCCGATCCCTCTTTTAAAAGATCGCTATAGGTGAGATAGGCACTCCAGTTCAAGATATCTGCATCGGCTTCGTCATCAATTGTCGAGGCAGTAGTATAGCCAAAATAACCACCGATCGCCAGCTGTTCTAAAACCTGAAACCCAGTAGCAAAACCATAATTGTTAGTAGAATTAGCGCGATCGCCAAAAGGATCGGTAGCTGCATCAGTCCCCACAAAGCCAGCCAGATCGTAACCACTACCCGCGCCCTGATAGGCTCTGAGGTAAGCTAAGGCGATGTTTAAACGCTCTTCTAAAAGAGAAATATTTAGGTTGGCCCCAGCAGCATAGTTGCCATTAAACAAACCATTTCCAGGATCGGAATCGGCGGGATTAGTGGCGAAATAGCCTACATCTAGATTTGCCCAGTCTACCACTTCAATATTTAATCCTAAAGCTGCACCACCGCCATTACCATTGTCGTAAATCAGATTATTGTAAGCACTAAAGAGGCTGAGAGTATCATAGGCGATTCCCATGGTGGGAACTACATCAAAAACGTCATCGACATCAACACCATTCGTACCAGCAAAACCAAAGATTTTTTCAGTAATGGGAAATGAATAATGAAGGTCGTCAATTTCAAAACTATTATTATTGTCACCCTCAAAGTTGAGAGCTAGAGAATTAGTCCCTCCAGATTCGGCAGGACTAGTAATATTTCTTGCCTGTAGGCGAACTCGCAATCGATCTTGACCTGTAAAGCTACTGTCAAAGTTTAACCGAATACGGCTGCTAACAGTAATTTCGTCATCAACCTCTGTCCCATCGGGTTTTTCGTCGCCAAAAACACCCAAAATATAGCTGACGATTTCTGCATTTAGTTTGGTAGTGGTGGAAAAAGCATTATCTTCTAGTACAGCAGTCCGAGTTTCCAGCTCGTCTACTCTACCTCCTAGGGTTGCCAGCTCTGCTTCAAATTCCGTAGCTAAACGCTGCATCATTGCCAGATCTTCGCCAGCAACGGATTGATTAGAGGCAATCAGACGCTCGATTTGATTTAAACAACTATTCAATCCCGCAGCAAATTCGTAACGAGTCAGGGGCTGGCTACCGCGATAAGTTTGGTTGGGATAACCCGCTATACAGCCATAACGCTCTACTAAGCTTCTCAAAGCCTCATAAGCCCAGTCGGTTGGAGCAACATCCCTTAACTGATTGACGTTGATGACTTGTCCGAAACCGTCTTGATAATTGTATAAAGGATCGGCTACAGCGCGATTGGGCATAGCCCACGCTTGGCGATCGCAAGTCAAAAAAAAGACACCACAAGCTATTGCCCCTCCAGGGAGCAAATTAATTACACGATTAAACATTAGATCCTCACACCTAAAATTGTTATTTAACTCGAACAGTAAAATTACTAAACCGATCTGCTGGCTACTTCGGGACTCGAAGCAACTTGGGCTGATGCCCTTTTATTCGCCCGTTGCACGGGATTAAGACGTTTTTCTAGCCAGCTAAAGACTCTCGAAGCTATAAAGGTTAGTAGCAGATAAATTAAAGCTACGGCAGCATAGATTTCAAAAGCTCGGTAGGTAGTTGCTACCATCAATTGCCCTTGACGAAACAGCTCTTCAAAACCAATAATTGCCACCAAACTGGTGTCTTTAATCATGGTGATGAATTCATTACCCAAGGGGGGTAACATCCGACGAAAAGCCTGGGGGAAAATAACGTAACGCATGGTTTGCATCCATCCCATGCCCATCGATTGAGCAGCTTCCCACTGTCCTTGGTCGATCGATTGAATACCACCGCGAATAATCTCGGCTAAATAGGCAGCAGAATTGAGGCTGAGAGCCGTAACCGCAGCAGCAAAGCGATTAAAGCTAAAGTCTAAGCCAATTCCCTGGAGCAAAGACGGTATGCCAAAATAGATCATGAAGATCTGTACCAGCAAGGGCGTGCCGCGAAAGAAGTCTACATAGATCCGAGTCAACCAGCCCAAAGGTTTAAAGTCAGAGATTGATGCCGTCGCCAGCAAAGTTCCGCCAATAGTACCAAAAAAGACAGAAAATGCAGTTAGCAAGATCGTTATTAATGCTCCCCAAAACAGGGTCTGGAAGGTTTCAATCCAGCTAAAAGTAGCTCCTTCACCTTCTAGGGCAGGAGCAACCAAGGGTAGATCTGGTGGTTCTCCTGCAAACCACTGTTGATAGATCTGGCGATACCGACCACTTTCTAGCAGTTCGTCTAAAGCATCGTTAATTTTCTCTAGGTTAGGGGAGTCTTGGGGTAGGGCGATGCCATAATATTCTTCGGTCAATAGTTCCCCAACCACCTCAACATTATTGAGATTGCCTACCTTGATTGCATAAAGAGTTACGGGAGCGTCGTTAACTACCGCATCCACGTTGCCATTACTCAACTCTTGCAGAGCTAGGGCAGAATTATCAAAGGTAAATAATTCTGCTCCTGGTATTTTGGCTGCTTCTTGCGCTCCTGTTGTCCCAATAGCCACCGCAATTTTTTTATTTTCTAAGTCATCAAAACTTTGAATTTCTCCTCGGTTTTGTTTTCTAACGGCGATCGCCAAACCAGACTGAAAGTAGGGGCGGGTAAAATCTATAGTCTGGGCGCGTTCTGGGGTAATGGTCATCCCACTAATCGCTGCATCGATGTTTTGCGTTTGTAAGGCGGGAATCAGTCCATCAAAGGGCATACTCTGAAACTGAATCTCTAAACCCGCTTCTTCTCCAATGGCATTAAATAGATCGATATCAAACCCCGTAAAGCCCTTCCCATCTGGGGCTTGCATCTCAAAAGGAGGAAACGCTGGCTCTGTTCCTACCTGTAACACTCCTTGGGCATTTGACGGAGAAGTTAAATAGGAATTGAGGCTAGTTACTAACAGTAATCCGACTAAACCTAGCCCGATACGCCTCAACCAAAATCGTAAGTTTTTGTGCATAATAATTTACAATTGTTTTTACCTTGCTCGATACATTTAACCATAGTAATAATCTGCAAATTTCTTTGTTTAAGGTATTGAAACTTAGTAACTAAGCAATCGATTTAGCAAGATATCTCTGAAAAGAAATCTCTCAAAAAATAAAAAGCCATAGAGCAAATATTTACAGAGAAAGCATACTTATCCAAGAGCTTTGTTCAGAAAGATAGCCGTACTGTGTAGATAAATATCAAATCTCCGTTGGGAAAAATTATGACGATAAGTTTAAATAATTAATGTAATGAACACTACAGTTTTGCATAAATAATCGATATAGTTTATTCCTAAATAAAATTTAGATAATCCAAGATTATGTCTACCGCCACCCCTGTTATTTCCTTCGATAGTTTACGAAAAAGCTATGGTTCACTAGAAGTTCTGCGGGGAATCACTGCTGCTCTCTACAAGGGTGATGTCGTTTCAATTATCGGCACTTCTGGCTGCGGTAAAAGTACTCTATTACGCTGCTGTAATCGTCTAGAAACTATTAATGGTGGCAAGCTAAAGGTACTAGATATCGATCTTTCTCAACCAAAAATTAGCTCGCAAAAGTTGAAGCAGCTAAGAACAAAAGTGGGAATGGTTTTTCAGCAGTTTAATTTATTTCCCCACCTCAATGTGTTGCAAAACTTAATGTTAGCTCCTACTCAAGTCTTAAAAGAAACCAAAGCAGAATGTCGCGATCGCGCCTTACACTATCTTGATAAAGTAGGTCTGAGTAGTAAAGCCGATGCCTATCCCGAACAGCTATCTGGGGGACAAAAGCAGCGAGTAGCGATCGCCCGTAGCCTGTGTATGAAACCCGAAGTATTACTGTTTGACGAACCTACTAGCGCACTAGACCCTGAATTGGTGGGGGAAGTGCTAACGGTAATGAAGCAGCTAGCGGAAGAGGGAATGACTATGGTGGTAGTTACCCATGAAATGAGCTTTGCCCGTGAAGTAGCCAACAAAGTGATTTTTCTCAATCAGGGAATGGTCGAAGAACAAGGAGATGCTAAAAAAGTTTTAACTAATCCTCAAAGCGATCGTCTTAAAGCTTTTCTCAGTCGGATTAATGATTGAGTTCGGAGTTCGTAGTGGACTGACACGCCTTAAATGTTGCGTAATTAAAGTCCACAGATAAACACAGATGATTTGCTTGCTTACCAACAAATGATTGGGTTTTCGAGATGCAGCAGATAGTCCTGGTTTTTCCCGCTCGTTTATTGCACTATTTTAGCTATGTCAGTTATTTACTATTTCTAAGCAGACAACTAATGTTGGTGGATTTGTCTAGCTGGGTTCGGGGCATGAGATGGGACAAATCCACCAACAAAATAATGAATTAATTTGCCAAGAAACAAGTTAACCGCCGTATTCCCAACCAGTGCTTGATAACAACAGCTGATCGCCTTCGCGATGGATTCCAGAAGCAATTACTTCTCCAACATATACAGTATGATCTCCTTCCTCTACTGTACCGACTACTTTGCATTCGATATATCCCAAAGAGTCTTTAATAATGGGACAGCCTGTTTCCTCACCTTCGTAAAATTCCACGTCTTCAAATTTATTACCCACGCGAGCTTTAGGCTTAAAGAAAGATGCAGCTAAATCTTTTTGTCCCGATTCTAAAAAGCTGATGGCAAACACCTGGGTATTCTCAATCATTTTGTGGGAGGTAGTACCCTTTTTGACGCAGTTGACTACCAAAGGTGGCTCAAAAGAAGATTGCATCAACCAGCTAACGGTAAAACCATTCATCTCCTCCCCGTCTTTGACACCACAGATATAAAGTCCGTGGGGAATTTTGCGTAGCATTGTTTTTTTTGCTTTCTGGTCTAACAAAAGTCCTGCTCCTTAACATAAAATTATCTCGCAATAGTTTATCAAGCTTCTGTAGCCAGAAAAACCTTCTTTGGTTAGAAATATTAATTTTGAGTATTAATTTAGAGATGAAATCAGCCAACAGACTTATTGGATTGACTGGAGGAATTGCTACGGGAAAAACCACGGTATCTAATTATCTCGCAGAAAAATATCGCTTACCTATACTGGATGCAGATATTTATGCCAGAGAAGCAGTAGCTAAAGATTCGCCAATCTTACAAGATATTTTTGCCCGATATCGTAACAGAGTTAAATTGCCTGATAAGAGTCTTAATCGCACTGCTTTGGGAGATATTATTTTTAACAATCCCACAGAAAAGCTGTGGCTGGAAAGCAAAATTCATCCCTACGTCCGCGATCGCTTTGAGCGTGAATTACAACACACAAAAAGTAACACAATAGTATTGTCTATTCCTCTGTTGTTTGAAGCTAACCTCACAGACATGGTTACAGAAATTTGGGTGGTCAGTTGCGATCGCTCTTTACAAATTGCTCGATTACAGCAGCGTAATGATCTGACTACCAAACAAGCTCAATCTAGAATCGATAGTCAATTTCCTCTGTCGCAGAAAATTGCCCTAGCCGACGTTGTTTTAAATAATGATACCGATTTAAGCTCTTTGTTTGCTCAAATAGACACGGCAATTTTACATAATCCTAACTTAAGTATAAAGTTTTATTAAAGTTGACTTTTTTTGTACGTATGGTAACAATAGATACAGAAATATCGTATTAATATAGTAATTGACAGCGTAAAGCATAGATACTAACTCAAGAATACGTTGGTTGCTGACCAAAACCAAGGCGATCGCCTGACCACATCATCGTAGCTATCCAGCTATAGAGAACTTACATTGCAACTCTGAGGTATAAACAATGAGACTACAGTTTAGAGGCATAATCTACGAGCGTCCCGATTTAGCATTAGACGTTAGAGAAGGGGAAGTTGGCGGTTTATATCGTGGTAAACCCTGGAAAGTACATCACCCTAAGGAAAAATACCGTCGTAATCATGCCAAGTCGGATTTTACCTACCGTGGTATTCACTACACTAAAGATTAACAATTTTGCTTAGAGACATCTGGTTTATCTAACTGGCGTTACCCAAAACCCTAAAAGAAAGACACCAGTTGTTTAATTTAAATGTCTCTAAATTATTTTTAGCTATAGAACACCAAAGATACAGCGGTTTGCATCTAAATATGGGACAATCAAGCATTGTAAAAGTAGATCGTAAATGAAAGCTTATTCGGTGGATTTTCGAGAAAAAATAGTCAGTGCGATCGAGAAAGGAGATAGTTCAGTCAG
>JADEXJ010000127.1 GCA_015207195.1 Pleurocapsales cyanobacterium LEGE 10410 | reverse complement strand
AAAAGTAAATATCTCTCGAACCAATTAGCTTAAGAGTACCAATACCTTTTTTGTCGGTAAAAGTTATTCGTTTACGACAATCACTTAGCTTCCAGCCAGAAACCTTGTATTCAACTGAACGGGTATTGTGCTTAAAGCGTGGATAGCCCTTTTTACCTGGCTGATTATTACGACAGTTTTCAAAAAAACGATTAACTGCACGCAACACCCTCTCTACTGCTGTCTGACAAGCATGAGAGTTTAATTCTTTGACAAAAGGATATTCGGCTCTAAGAAATGTGTTGTGTCTGAACATCTCAGTTTTGCCCACACTACGATTGTCCATCCAGAAGCGAAGCACTTTATTACGAACAAATTGAGTCGTTCTAATTGCTTCTTCTATGGCTTGAACTTGCGTTGGTACAGGCTTAATCTTGTATTCGAGAACAAACATTTGATACTGGGAGTTTGGGTATCAAAATATATAATACCATAAAGCCGTCCTAGAACGACGGGGCTTGTATCTCATTGTTTTCGGTCAAAAAATTGTTCGGATTTTGAAGATCAAACTTTTACCGACCTTAACCTGATAGATTGAATAATGTAGGTTCTAATCTCGAAAAACCGTGAGCGATCGCCTGGGGAGATTTTCCCCAATTCTAGTTAATTTATTGATTATCTGTATTCTCTTCCTGACAGCCTGTAGTCCGCCCCAGAGAGTAACTGCTGAACAAAGAATGTTTCGCAATCTTTCTTTGGAATTTGTCGATCAATACGAAATACCTAAAGCGACTTTTCAGGATACTATCGTTGGCGGGTTGGGTGCGATCGCCTACAACCGACAGCAAGATCTATTTTATGTGTTGTCTGACGACCGTAGTAGACTTGCTCCCGCTCGTTTTTATACTTTCAAGCTGAAGGTTAAGCAGAATGATAACCAAATTAAGATAGACAGTTTTCAACCCACAGAAGTTACTTTCCTCAAGGATGAATCGGGCGAACAGTTTCCTAAAGGCAGCATCGATCCAGAAGGACTGGCTATTTCGCCGAGGAACACAGTTTTTATCTCTAGCGAAGGCGATCCCCTAAACAACGTCAAGCCGTTTATTGCCGAATTCGATCTTGAGACAGGAGAAAAACTATTAGATCTGCCCGTGCCAAAACGCTATCTAGCTGATGAAGCATCGGAACAAGATCAAGGAGTACAGGAAAATTTGGCATTTGAATCGTTAACTATTAATCGTACTGGTCCACCAGAAGACCCTTTCCGCGTGTTTACCGCTACCGAATCAGCCTTGATTCAGGATGAGACTTTGGAGGGAGAAGAACGGGCAAGAATTCGTTTTTTACACTATGTAATTAACCCTGTTGGTAATCCAGTTTTGCTTGCCGAACATCTATACTTACTAGAGCCTGCCCCCGTCGAAGTTATTTCTAATGGACTAACAGAATTGCTGGCACTACAAACCGAAGGCTATTTTCTTAGTTTGGAAAGAACTTTTGGTTTTGCTGGGGCGGGTGCCAAGATCTTTCAGGTGGTAATTGGCAACGCTACGGATACGACTAATATTGCTAGCCTTAAAGGGAATATCGCCCAAGTTAGACCATTAAACAAAAAACTCTTGTTCGATCTACAAGAGCTAGGAATATATTTAGATAATCTTGAAGGAATTAGCGTTGGTCCTCGTTTGCCAGACGGTAGCAAGAGTCTGCTCTTAATTAGCGATGACAATTTTAATGACGAGCAAATTAGTCAGTTGCTTTTGTTTCGGTTAGTGGAAAACTAAGTTTACACTAGATAAATAGGTCAGTCTTAGGGTCAAAAATATGAATTGGCGATCGCTAGTTAAGCGTTTTGTATTTGGTTTCGCAATTGGACTTTTTATAGCAATAGTAATTTGGTCTTATTCAGCTTACTATCTGGTGTCGATTTCTCCAGCTCAAGGAATTATTGGCAGTCTTATATTATCAATTCCTTTTGGTGTGCTTGCTGCTGTTAGCAATTTAGATAAATTGATCGATAGCCTCCCAGATCTGCCTTTTTTATAGAAATTAGCAGCTGGTTTAATGGTCAGAAGCTCACTTATTAAGAAATCGACCTCAAACCCGTTAACAACTCCTGTTGGGCAGTAAAGGCAAGATTACAGATTGATTCTTGCCAGTCAGGGCGATCGCAGTAGAAGGCATTCAGCATATTTTGTTTAATCCCCTGGGCTAATTTCCCCTGCAAATTTCCATGGGCATGTAACCAGTGATCGGCACGTAGGGCATGAAAAACTTCTGTTTCTAGGATTGTGCCAAATTCATAAGCAGCAGCAATATAGATAGATTCAGTTAGGGTATTTCTTAGGGCGGAGATCAAAGTTCCTTGAGGATTGTAAGCAGCAACAGAATTTCTCGAACCAGCCATAACTAGTTTGTCTCCCCAAATCTTTGAGGCTAGATCTTTTTCCTTGGTATTATTCTGACCGATTAACTGTCCTGTAGCGTATTGTCCCAATCCTGTATGATAATCGAGCAAACCGATCGCCTGTTTGTCGAGAAAATATTGTTGGACTATTTTACGCAACACGCAGTTTGACCAGGTGGGAACTTCACCCCCATAAAAAGGAGCATACCAATAGTGATATTGTCCTCTGGCTAAAGCTTCGATTCCCAATTCGGAACTATATAAATATTCCACGATTCGATCTAGGGTTTTGACTTGAGTTTCCTCAGTCCACTCTTGAGGAATTATGATCTCCGCCAGATCGTCGTAAAGAAGATTTTCGGGTAGGGGTTGCTGAAAATCGAGAAAATTACGGTTGAGATCTATCCCATCTTCATTGACTCTTCGCCAATGGCTCATTCCCCAGGGATTGAGACTGTGAATCATGACAATAGCTACATCGCGATCGCTCTGACGATGCCATTGAGTTTTAATTGAGCCTACTTGAATACCAGAACCACAAAACCCCTCTACTCCATGAGTTCCAGATAACAACACCAATACTTTGCTGGCAGCCACATCTCCAAACCAAGCCAGATCGACATAAAGCTTTTCTCCCTCTATCCCTCTCAAGGGATGTTGCCAGGATTTAGTAAAAGTAGCTTCTGAAGCACAAGCCATAAAGTTCTGTCGAGCTTGCGAGTAGGAGCTAGTAAAATAATTATGACTTGACATAAATTAACCTGAATTTGTCAGGGCGATCGCTGGCTATTTTATTAGTAGACCATACAATGTCAACATACAGCGTTTTGCATTTCTATCTGTTACAGCCAGAGAATAAATTCTCTGTCTTATATACAAAGTCCGTTTAAACGGACTTGAGGTTTTAGCCAAGTAATTTATTACTTGGTACTGTCATAGTTTGTGGTGCAAAATGCTGTAACCAACAAACCGATAATCCGATTGAGTCTCGATCGAGCAACGTCTAATTTCGCTGCACCCGATAGTGTAAAAAGAGTTCTCCATCTAGTTGCTTAACTTCTAACAACTCAAGTTTTTTGCCGTGAGACTGAAGAAATCCCATCCCACCGACGGGAGTTGGGGCAGCTTCGCCACCAAAAATCACGGGACAGATAGTCAACCAAAGCTCATCGATTGAATTTACTGCCAAAAGAGATGACATTAGTTCTCCACCACCTAAGATAGCTAGTTTATTCAGACCTAATCGTTGCAATTGAACCAAGGCAGATCTCCAATCAATCCCATCTGCTTCAAGTTTGCCAACAACCAAAATACGCTCAAATTCTGCCCTATTCTGCCATAGTTCAGCACCCTGAGGTAGGGTAAGTAACCATCTTGGTACTGATTGTTGGAAAAAATGCCATTGAGGGTCTAAATTTCCCGATGCGGAGACTACAATTTGAATCGGTTGCGGTGGTTGCGATCGCTCGCTTCTTTGGTGCAGCAGTTCGGGCTGAGATACGGACATAGTTGTACCGTAGGCTCTTAAAGTACCTGCGCCAAACAGGATTCCGTCAGCCAAGGAAACTTGTTGTTCTAAATGCGCTCGATCGTTAGCCGAACCAAAACGGGCGGGGGAATTCTGATAATCGGAAATTTTACCATCGGCAGTCATTGCTAGAATAGCGGTGGTATGGGGTCGATGATTCATCAATTATGAATTACGTCTACCTCGTCAATGTTTGAATCTGCAACAATGGCAAATGCTATATATGTGGATATCATTAAAATACAACAGTAGAGATATAGTTTAAGCGTGAGCCTAAATCTTTTCTTATGGCACCTGGTCAATCCTCCTTTCGACGTATATTACTCTCGCGCATTCTTTTAGTAAGTGTTCCAGTTTTATTAGTAGGAGTTTATGTTACCTATAGAAAAGCCCGTTCGGCTTTTTTAGAAACTGCAAGGCAAAATTTAACCGAAAGTGCAGTCAGAAAAGGAGAGATTGTCAAACAATCAATCGAAGCTTTACAGAATAATTTGGCTAGTGCTAGTGATGCAGCAATTGCTCGCTCAGATAGGTTAGATCCTGAATTGTTTATTTCTCAACTAGAAGAGGTTTTGCCGACGGAGGTTTTATGCGCTCAAATTACCGATCTTGATACTAATCAAATTTCCGCCACTACCTGTGCGGAGCCAATAGAGTTGGAAAATAGTGCCTGGAAAAAGAAAAAGCAGCGAATTTTAACTACTTCAGCTCAAATTAGCGTTAAGTTACTACTGCCCTCAACTTCTTTGGTTAGAGACTCGGAAGATGCCAATGAAAATCCTTTGCGCCGACAACTCAAGCTTTGGCTGACTGCACCAGTATATGATCGCCGAGGTAATTTGCGCTACGCTCTCAGCGTCAAGTCTGCTATCCTGACTCAAGAAATTATCGAACCAGGTTCTTTAGAAGGTTATCCTGTAGTTATCGATCGCGATGGGACTATTCTGGCTCATCCTTTCGTGCAGCGAGTAGGGCGTAATATTAACCAGATGCCCGATGCCCGAAGACTCAATCAGCTCATGGAAAATGCCCTCGCTAACAAGTCTGATTTTCTTCATTTATTTTATTTGGAAACAGACGGTGTAGAGTTAGTGGCGGGATACAGCTCTATTCCTTCTCCCATAAGTAACGGAGAGAGGGAAAAATGGATTATTCTGGCGGTTAGCCCTTTAGATGCTGCTCTAGAACCTCTCAAAGATGTTCGCCAAGCTTTAGTTGGCATGACTTTAGGATTGATTGCTGCTTGCTCTCTAGCTACTTTATATGTATCTCGCGAACTGGCTCGCCCTTTAGAACAAATTAGAGACTATTCTCTCAAGGAAGAGCATTTACACTCCAATAGCGATCAGTCCAACGATTTAAGTGATTCCAAGGCTCTGGCTTCGCCACCACAACGCCTTCCAGAAAATTTTCAAATTCGAGAGTTTAACCAGCTTTCGGTAGCTCTTAACGATATGGTAAGTAGATTGAGGGCTTGGGGAGACGAAATTGTCTCCGCTTGGAAAGAGGCTCAGGCTGCCAACAAGCTAAAGAGTGAGTTTTTAGCAACTACTTCTCACGAATTGAGAACACCTCTCAACGGCATCATCAACTGTATTCGCGTGGTTCAGGATGGCTACTGCGACGATAAAGAAGAAGAACGAGAATTTCTGCAACAGGCAGACGATGCAGCAATTCATCTTCTGGGGATTATCAATGATGTATTAGATATTTCTAAAATTGAAGCAGGCAAACTTTCTGTAACCATCGAACGAGTCGAGCTGCACAAAATACTCCATGAGGTAATCGATCTACATTTAGTACCGATTCAGCGCAAAGCATTAACCTTAGAAACCCCTGCTTGGGAACACAATCTTGATGTTTTGGCAGATCCAGCCAAATTAAAGCAGGTATTAATAAATATAGTTAGCAATGCGGTAAAGTTTACTGAATATGGCACGATCTCTATTCGGGTGACGACAAAATACCCAGTAATTGACCCAAAATCGGATAGTTATCAACCTCTGTTAGCTCCTACCACGAATTATCAGGGCAATTCTAATATGGCTGATAACAATCATTACCAAGGGAACCAAAATCCAGTTACTTCCCAGCCAGATAAAGTTCACCATAACGAAAGATTAGAAATCGAAGAACCCTTTTCCGCCAATAAAGATCGGCAACAGAGCGAGCAGCAAAAACAAGTTTTAATTATCATCGAAGATACAGGTATTGGAATTGAACCAAGTCAGCAAACTAAGTTGTTTAATCCCTTCGTGATGGTAGATGGCTCAACCACAAGAAAGTTTGGCGGAACTGGTTTGGGCTTGGCTATTTCTCGTAATCTTATGGAACTAATGCGAGGGACTATATCTTTATACAGTGCAGGAAAAGGTAAAGGCACAATCGTACAAATCTGTTTGCCTCTGGCAGAAGCCGAGGAATCTGACTCACCAACCACCACCAATTAATTTTTTGCTGCGGGCAAAATTAACATGGCATCACCAAAAGAATAAAAACGATAGTTAAGGGCGATCGCTTCCTGATATAAATCTAAAAGACGCTTTCTGCCAATCAAAGCACTAACCAGCATTAGCAAACTAGAGCCTGGTAAATGAAAATTGGTAATCAAGCCATCGACTACCTGCTATTGATAGCCTGGATAGATAAACAAGTCAGTTTTGCCCCGAAACGCCTGAATCCCTTTTGCTGATGAAGCTTGCGCTGCCCCTTCCAAAGCTCTGGTTGCCGTCGTCCCCACCGCAATAATTCTGCCTCCCTTAGCCTTGGCTGCTAAAACTTTAGTTACTGTTGCCTCGCTGACTTCGATCCATTCTTGGTGCATGGTGTGGTTGACAATTTGCTCTTCTTCTACGGGGCGAAAAGTACCAATTCCCACATGAAGAGTAATATAAGTCTGCTCGATTCCCCTCTGCTGTAGTTCGGTTAACAATTCTGGAGTAAAATGCAATCCTGCGGTGGGGGCAGCGATCGCTCCAGGCTGGGCAGCATATACTGTCTGATAGCGGTCGTCAGCCGAGCTAGAATCGGTAATATAGGGGGGCAGAGGAAGCCGTCCATAAAATTCTAACAACTGCCATAAAGACTTACCTTGAGGTAGCTCAAACTGCAAAATTCTTCCCCCCGTCCGCTCATCTTGTTCCACTACCGTCGCCTGAAGCTGAAAGTTGCTTGGGGTTGGGCGATCGCCAACTGGATCAAAGACAATTTTGGTACCCATAGTAAAACGTTTACCTGGCTTGACCAAAGCCAGCCAACGATTGTTTAATTGTTCTTCTAGTAATAAAATTTCTACCTGAGATCCTGTGGTTTTATGTCCATAGAGACGAGCTGGGATTACACGAGTGTCATTAAGAACTAGTAAATCACCAGGTTTGAGCCAGTTAGTAAGGTCACGAAAAGTTCCATGAATACAGGAGATAGGTGAATCCACTATCAGTAGACGAGAGCTATCTCTAGGAACAGCAGGAGTTTGAGCGATAAGTGTTTGAGGTAATTCATAATTGTAGCTAGAAAGCAGAAAATCCTGATTCATTTTTAGTTATAAGTTCATTTTGCACGATCCCATTTGGGTAATATCCCCTATAGCAAATCTAAAAGATCGGGTGCTTTTCCCCAAGCGTAAGTGAGACATTTTTTGTCAGACTATATATAAGGTTCCTAAAAACGGTGTTTATGAACTACCTTTATTTTCTGGCAAACGCTAGTGTAACTTTAAGAACAATTGAATATCTTCGTAACATGGAGCATACCAAAAATGCTTCTTTGACCGTAATTCATCAAATCGATGGTTGGATTATCAAAATTCGCTTTTCCCAGCCCCTCGAACCCAAGCTTCATGGTGACTTTTGCGCTTTTATGTCCGAACTGGGTATTGCCTATGAGCCAGAGATGCGCCTCAAAATGGTATTTTGGAGCTTAGAAACTGGGCAGTCTCCTGTAGAGGTGATGCGCCGTTATCAAGTTGCAGTAGTTTCTCACGGAACACCAGATACCAAAGACATTGAGGCATTTCGCCAGCAGTTTACCAGAGGACTAGGATATTGTCCTGAGACTTTAGCTTGATTGGGTAAATAGACAGCTAAGAGCAATTATCCCCGCAATCAACATAACTCCTGAAGGCATAAACCTACTCGTTTTGATCAAACGAACCGCGAATACTACTACTAATAGCAAAATAACAATTTTACTCAACAGCAAACCAAAATCTAACCCTTGTAGTTGCATAGCAGCAGCCACCAGCAACAAAACACTGCTGAGACATCCAGCAATCAAAGAGGGTTTACTTTTGGATTTGAGATAACCCCAAATACCCCCCACGCCAGAGAGCAATCCGTAAGCAATAGTTGCCAATACAGCTAAGTTCATCATGTAGCTCGGTTAGATTAAACAGCAAATTTAAGTCAGATACTATAGCAGCCTTGAATCATTTGTAAATATAACCAAAGATCAAAGACCAATGACCAACAATTCTCTCATCTCAAATAGTGCCATACTACCGAGGGTTAATAACCAGAAATAATCTTTAATACTCTTTGGATATCATTAAGCTGTCCGACGATGCGCCGTATTGGTTGAGGTGAGATTCGGATTAATGTTGGAGTAACGATTACCTGATGAATTGCTGCCTGTTCGGGATGTTTGGCAATATCAATTACCTTTAAGGTATAGGGACTGGTCAAACCCTGTTCTAGTAGCTGATGAATCTTACTTAAAGTATGCTCGGAACTAATATTATTACTGGAGATAAACAGTCGTAAAATATAGCCCTCGGTTGCTTCTAGAGTAGTGTTGGCAGCATCGTCTAATGGAAAATTGTGGTCTGAAGATTTTGCCGAAGGTTGGGGGTCGAGACGTATCGTTAAATTTTGATGTGACCAAAGTTGAGGAAAATGCGAGCGATAGGTTTCAATCACTGCGCGATTACAGTATTCTTCTTGCCAAGGAGCAATCTGCCAATTAGTTGTGGTTTCCAGCTTAAACAAGCTCTGCAACAGGGGAATATAACGCTGTACAGCGGGATAGACCTCAGCAATAGTTTTTAGCTGATGTGTTTGAGGGTCTAACCAGCGTTCGACGGTTGCGGTGTATCCTGGCACTAAAAAATGGGGAGAATCGGCTAAAGTCCAGATTTTTTGTAGACCACGGCACAAATGAGTGTGCCATTGAGTTTGTTTACTGGGGTCTATACCGTAAATTAAATCCCCCCCAGGGGTAAATAAAGCAATACCTTTAAAGACATGAGGCACAGCAGACGATCTATCTGTCAATTTTGATAGTTGGTAAAAGACGCTAATAGCTAGATCATACCCTGTCATGCTTCGTTAGATACCTTCGAGCAGTTATACTCTTCCTCGCAGCATCATTGCCATTTCGTTGGGTGTGGGAGACATTTCTAGAGCTATTTCTTCGGTAATTCTGCCTTCCTCATAAAGATTAAACAACGCCTGATTGGTGGTGATCATACCATCGTAGTCTCCATCCATCATCAGGTTATGAATTTCATCATATTTGCCCTGTTTGATGTAATCTTTGACGGTTTCAGTATTGACCATAATGTCATGGTATGCTGCTCTTTTACCGTCGGTAGTGCGACATAATCCTTGAGAAATTACCGCTACTAGAGATTCAGAAATAGCAATCCGCATCGCATCTTGTTCTTCGGCACTATAGAGAGTCAAAATCCTTTCAATAGTCTTGATCGCGCTGTTGGTATGGAGCGTTCCCATTACGAGGTGACCCGTTTGTGCTGCTTTTAAAGCGGTGTTGACCGTTTCGCGATCGCGCATCTCCCCAACCAGAATAATATCGGGGTCTTCCCTCAATGCTGCCTTGAGAGCATTGTCAAACTTGCGGGTATTAATTCCAACTTCTCTTTGTTTAATTAGCGATCGCTTACTGCGATGGACAAATTCAATTGGGTCTTCAATGGTAATAATATGCTTAGCGTGTTCTGTATTGATGTAGTCTACCATCGCTGCCATAGTGGTCGATTTACCCGAACCAGTAGGACCCGTAACCAGAATCAAACCTTTATGCTCGTCGGAAATATCTCGAAACACGGGGGGTAAACCTAACTGTTCCATCGTCAGAATTTTTAGGGGAATCAAACGCATCACCAGCGCAGGTCCTCGTAGAGTATCAAAAATATTGATCCTCACCCTGGCAAACTCATACTGGGTTGCCCCATCAAATTCTAAATCCCGTTTAAAGTTTTCTACTTCTTCGTCGGTCAAGATCTCATACAGCCAACTCATAAAGGTGTTGAGGTCGGTTTTGGGATATTCTGTTAATGCCATAGCACCGCGATCGCGCATTCGTGGTACTTCTTCTACTCCTAAATGAATATCGGAATATCCTTGCTCGTAAGCTTTTTTGATAATGTATTCTAGGGAAGGCTGATTGGCAGAACGCTTTGGTCGGCTGGGTTTGACCGCTCCATTCGCTGCGGAAGCAGGTTTTTTGCTACTACTTGTTGGGGGTTGTTTAACGGTGCTTGCTATAGCAGGATTTTTTTTGGCAGCCAGATTATTGTTAGTCCTGCCCAATGCTGATGGTGGTGGTGGAGGTAGTGGTTGCGAACCTACTTTTTGATTCATTTTATTATTTTGAACTGTAATCTTTTCTACAGTCAGTATGCCCAAAACCCCAGAATTTATCACAATTTTGTTTTGGTTCAGCTCAATTTAATCGTAAGTATTTTGCTGAGTTTTTGAATATCAACTATATTTCAATAATATTTCATAATTCAATTAGTAAAATATTTGCTTTAAGTAATACAATTACTTTTGTTCAACGGTCTATCTCGATCTTTATGCAGTTGCTACTAGATAAATATAATTGTCACTTGTTGCCACTACTTTAAATTAAGATACATCTTCCTTAATAGTAATCTATATATACTATAAGTATTTGTACTTAAAAACACAGATATGAATAAGTTAGAACGTTGCGATTGATTTTTAATATTTTCTTTTTAGTAGCCGTATTTACAGTAAAAAACGCTTAAAAAAGCTAGCAAATGCCTGGGGATCGAAGAATAAACTACCAAATAGTATTACCTAAACTACATCTTATTCCTAAATAAATGTAAAAAAATATTTAAAGAATACCTGTTATTGATCAAAGTTTCATATACTTATCTATATCGATGCGAAAGAGCTTATCTAGCTCAAACCTTTTAAAAAATGTTGTTGTTTTTGAGTTAAAAAAAATGGAATTAGTACGAAAGAATAGTTATGTTGGCTTAGTAAAAAGCTTTTTGATCTGGAGTTTTACCCTGACAGTATGCTTATTAGTAGTTGGTTTTCCTGTTGGGGCTTTGGTTGTAACGGTAGGTATTTTAGCTACGGTCATTTTACAAACAGTTATTCCTGCTAGCGCGGTTTTGGTAGTAACAGGAAGCATTTTTGCCCTAAATATTGCTGTCGTCTTAATTGGTGCTGCTGCCCTTTCCTTTAGTGGAATCGACCCAGAACAAGTAAGCTGGTTGAGTTGGCTCCACGGGCAAAAAAAAGGTTTAATTAATCTTCCTATTTACGCTTCATGCCCTCTTACTTGTCAGTTTGATGATAGCGATCGACTAGTAATCGACTAGTACTAAGTAACCTGGACAAGTTCATGATTTTTGATCGAGCAAAGTTCAAACAATAAGTATTTCGACAATAGGTACTAGCCAAAATCAATAGTGGCAGATGCCCAACCAAAAAACCCAGTGTATACTGGGTTTTTCTATGTTCGAGTTCGTTTTTCCAGTTCTATTGTTGCAATACTTAGAAATATGACCACACCAGTTTCTGTCGGAGTAATCTTAGGAACACGCCCTGAAGCAATTAAGTTAGCTCCAGTTGTTAAGCAACTTAACAGTCTTACTCAGCTCAAAACTCATCTGATACTTACAGGACAACACAGAGAAATGGTGGATCGAGTCATGCAACTGTTTGACCTCAAGGCAGATTACGATCTGGGGATTATGAAACCCAAGCAAACCTTGACTGGTATTACCTGTGCTAGTTTGCAAGGGTTGGAGAAAATCTTTGCTACTGTTAGACCAGGATTAATATTTGTCCAGGGTGATACAACTACCGCTTTTTCTGCTGCTCTGGCAGCATTTTATCAGCAGATTCCTGTAGGTCATGTTGAAGCGGGATTGCGTACCGACGATTTGTACAATCCCTATCCCGAAGAAGCTAATCGGCGTTTGATTTCGCAAATTGCTCAACTTCACTTTGCACCAACAACATTAGCAGTAGAGAATTTACAAAAGTCGGGAGTAACGGGAGAAATTCATCATACAGGAAACACGGTAATTGATACCTTAATGACCGTGGCGGACAGACAGCCTGAATGTCGGGTAGCCAATTTAGACTGGTCAAAATATCGGGTATTGTTAGCTACGGTTCACCGTCGGGAAAACTGGGGCAAACCGTTAAAAGATATCTTGACAGGATTTAACGCTATTCTGGATCGCTTCCCTGATACTGCCTTGCTCTTGCCACTACATCGCAATCCTACCGTTCGAGAACCCATCAAAGCAGCGTTAGGCGATCGCCCTAGAGTATTTTTAACCGAACCTTTAGACTATAGCGAACTAGTTGGGGCAATCTCTAGCTGTCACCTACTGCTGACCGATTCAGGAGGACTACAGGAAGAAGCACCTAGTTTAGGCAAGCCAGTTCTAGTGCTGCGAGAAACGACAGAAAGACCAGAAGCCGTTCAAGCGGGTACGGCAAAGTTAATTGGGACAGATCCACAAACCATTATTGACTCAACCGCCGAATTATTAGAAAACCCCAAGATTTATGAGCAAATGGCAACTGCCATCAATCCCTTTGGCGATGGTCAAGCCTCCGCTAGAATCGTCAAAATTGCTCAGGATTATTTACTCCGATAATTACTCAGAACACACTAATCAGAAATTACTGCCAGTTCCCTACCAAAACGTAAGCAGCCCAATAGTAGGGATGGGGCGGTAGCTGGCTTAGTTCTGGCAATAGGGGACGATCGCGCCAAGACTCAATTAGAGATAGCTGAGCGGTTTGTAGTGCCTCAACCTTTTTAGTAGCTGGATTTTGTAACTGGCGATAAAATTGTCCCATTAACCGAGCTGTAGAGGCATCTTCCACAGACCACAGGGAAGCCAAGGTGGTGCTTCCAGAACGCACCGCCACACCAGCCAAACCCAAAACAGCCCGTTCATCACCAGTGGCAGTATCACAAGCACTAAGCACGATCAATTCGGGTCTGGTATGGTTACTCGAACCCAATAAAGTACTAAGATCCTCAATGTTTATGACATTGCGATCGCCAGTAATAATAAATGTCTGTTGGGGATCGGAACTAAACAACCCATGAGTTGCCAGATGAACTATCGGAAAACCTGTTTGCAGCTGTTGCTCGATATTAGCTGCGGTAAACTCTTGATTTAATAATTTACGAGATTGGGGAAACATCGCCTTAATTTGACTTAGTTCTTGGGGAACGTAGTCTAAAGCAGGAAAAATCTCTCCTCCTACTTCTACCTGCTCGCTCAATCCTGCTGCTAATACTCTAAGCTCAGTTCTGGGTGTGGGTTGAGTGTCTAGCAACTGTAGACTGGGAACGAGTGCTACGCCATACTTTTCTAATAGGTATTGCCGACCATCATAAAGAGCAGCCAGCGGTACAGTTTGTAATTTCCCACTGAGAACAAAGACTAAAGTTTTAATTTCATTGGCAGCTAATTCGGTTTCGAGAGGTGCGATCGCCCAATCATACATTTGTTGCAAGATTGGTAATAAAGTTTGGCTGTTTTTCTTTACCTCCCTAGGGTTGAGAGGAATGGTGCGAAAAATGTTGACTGCTGAATTATCAATGCTGGGGTTATAGAGGCTATCGTAGAGCAGGTCGATAGTTTGCTCGACAGTAGTTAGAGGAACGGGGGTAGTAAATTTTTGTAAGGGTTTACCCGCTATCGAGAGAATTATTTCTAGGCGATCGCTCAAGATAATGGGATAGATGACTGCTGCCTGAGGATCCAATTGATCGATGGTAACTGTAACGTTCGCAGTTTCTAAACAAGGATCCTGAAAGAAATTGTTTAATTCTGCCAGCTGCAAAGATTCGATAACCTGACGAGCCAATTCTAGATTGCTATTGGGATTTTCGGTACTGAAAGATAAAGATGTTGATGCTTGAGGGCGATCTGTCTGCAAGAGCAGGCTAGCTAGTTTGAGATATATAGGCTTAACCTCTCGACGAAAATTTAGCTGCACTACTTGATTATTAGTATTGAGATCGCTACGGAGAGACTGGAGAGTATTAAACGCAGAGGTATAGGCAGCGATCGCCCCCTGAATTTTTCCCTGTTGTTCCAATAGCTGCCCCAGCTGAGACTGCCATAAATAACTTACTTCCCTAGCATCACCATTAACATTTTGTGCTTCAGCCAAGATCAAAGCTCGATCGGTTAGGGCGATCGCCTGAGACAGCTCTCCCTGTTGACCGTAATATTGTCCTAAATATCCTAGAGCATAGCTTTCTAGTAGCGGTTCTTTAATCGTACGAGCCTGCTGTAGAGCGGTTTGTAAAATAGATTTGACTTTAGCTGTCTGTCCCAGATCCCTCAAGCTTTTGGCGTAGTTGATCTGAGCATAAATTCCTGGACGAGTCAGGGGAAGCTTTGCCCATTCAATGGCTGAGATTAGGACAGCTTGGGTTTTTGTCAATCTCCTACTAAGTAAGGCAGAAAAATTGGTTGCTGCTTCAATCGATCGAGTTCGCTCTAGCCTTTGCCAAGACTGAATACGCTGGGTAATTTTCCTTTGCCACCAGTTGTCAATTTCAATCAGCAGTGATAAGTAATTTAACCGTGCTTGGATTTGGGTGAGAGTTGCGGATAGAGGATCTTGGGCAGCCTGTTCGTAGGCAGCAAAGGCATCTAAATAGGGTTCTAGAGCCATTGCAGGTTCTTGTCGCTCGATAATCTCAGTAATTTTGTCATAGCTCCAGCGATCGCGGGTTTGATTGCCCAAAGCCTGCTGAACATTACCCAACGCCAGCAAAGTAGTCCCCAACTGGGATGATTGAATTGCCGACTTACTCAAGCGAAGCAGTTGTTGTGATTGTTCTAGCATTCCTCGCTGTTGTACTACGTTTCCTAAACTACGCAAACCAATTCCCTCGATGGTAGTTACCGTCCGATCTTCAAGCAACTCGATTAACTCATCTAGCTGTTGGCTACTACATTCAGGATGTTTGACGGAAAAAGCTTTGAGCAAAGTATTACAGGCTCTGGGGTACAACCCTAGCTCTTGCAAAGCCTGAGACTGATTGATTAGACTTTTGGTTCTGCCAAGGCGATCGCCCTGAGCTTGAAACAACGTTGCTGCTTGTTGCCAAGCGACTGCTGCTTGAGTAAATTCACCCTGACTATAGAGTTGTTGCGCCTGTATAGCCAACTGTAGAGCATCGGCTTGAGATTGGGCTGGTAGCTGGAAAGCCACGGCGAACCAAGCTGAACATAGAAAAACCAAGAGACGACGAATTATTGAGAATTTACTATTGAACATCGAGCATTATGTATTCTCTTCACACCAATTACCAAAATATCTCAAATTGACCCAGGAATTCGGGTCATCTGTGAGGCAGCATCATCACTCATGTCTACCCGCTTATCGGTGACACCTTAGCCCGATTGGGTAATATTATCCAAATGATCTTGCTGATTCATTGCTCGATAGCTTTTGCATTCCATATTTATCTTTTTTAATCCATCCTTCTTATTTGGCTAAGGGGATTAGTAAACGCTCTATTGCCAAACTATCAGACTACTCTGCTTCCACTCTTTGATATCAAGTCCTGATAATTACTTTAAATAAAATTTGAAGTTTGGGCAGTTCTAGAGTCAAGATGCCGTCTTAATAATCGCCTTTTGCTTGCTCGTTATTTACAGCTGTAGATAGTCGAGCTTAGTCGCGATCGCGATTAAATTTTTCTGGGTTACTTTGGACAAACTTTTCTAAGATGAAGATTGTATCGATCGCCAATTGCATAAAATGAGTTTAACTGAAGAAATACTTGGTCTACAGCCCGATAACGTAATAGAAAGATTGCGCCAAGCCGATCGCTTTTGGTCTGCCTTGCGTTTTGATCAACTAGATGCACCAGAAGTTGTGACTAATAGTTTAGCAACTATTGGTGAATGCGATCTAGATGTAATTATCTGTGGTGGAACGTTGGGAATCTTGCTAGGCGCAGCACTACAACAGTTGGGTTGGCGAGTTGGTTTGGTTGAAAGGGGTGTTTTAAAAGGCAGAGAACAAGAGTGGAATATCTCGCGTAATGAGTTGGAGACATTTATTGAATTAGACTTGTTGACAGAGGAAGAATTAGAACAGGCGATCGCCACTGAATATAATCCCGCCAGAGTTAGCTTCAAAGAAGGACAAGAAGTCTGGGTGGAAGATGTTTTGAACATCGGAGTCGATCCTGTTTATTTATTAGAACAGCTCAAGCAGAAGTTTCTACAAGCAGGTGGCAAGCTATTAGAAAATACGCCATTTAAATCGGCGATAGTTCATCCCGATGGTGTAGAAGTCGAAACCAAAGAACAAAGCTTAAAAACACGTCTGTTAGTTGATGCTATGGGTCACTTTTCGCCCATTATCAAGCAGGCAAGGAAAGGCACAAAACCTGAAGCCGTTTGTGTAGTTGTTGGTAGCTGCGCGGAGGGTTTTCCTAGTAACAAAACAGGGGATTTGATCTATTCTTTTACACCAATCATTAATAACTGTCAGTATTTTTGGGAGGCTTTTCCTGCTAGAGATGGACGCACTACCTATATGTTTAGCTATTTGGATGCTGACCCTGCCAGACCTAGTTTAGAATACTTTATGGAAGAATATCTCAGGCTATTGCCAGAGTATCAAAATATTGAGCTAAAACAATTAGAATTTAAGCGTTTTTTGTTTGGCTTTTTTCCTGCATATAAAAATAGCCCGATAAAATTACCTTTTGATCGCATCTTACCCGTAGGCGACAGCGCGGGAGGTCAATCTCCCGTGAGTTTTGGTGGCTTTGGCGCAATGGTAAGGCATTTAAACCGTTTGACTGATGGCATCAACGAAGCTTTAACCGTGGATAAACTAAAAAGTCAGGATTTGGTTTGGTTACAACCATATCAGCCGAATATTTCTGTTACCTGGCTATTTCAACAAACTATGAGCGTAGAGGTAGGAAAACAAGTAAATCCTGAACAGATTAACAACTTAATGAGCGGTGTTTTTGCAGTGATGGATCGTTTGGGTGATGGCGTACTCAAACCATTTTTGCAGGATGTAATTCAGTTTGTACCTTTAGCGAAAACCTTACCGCGGGTTAACCCTAGATTAGTGTTGCCTTTATTGCCTCAAATCGGTATTGGTTCTTTGGTTAACTGGATGATTCATTATTTTAATCTGGCATTGTATAGCGGTTTGTATCGTGCGGGAAAACTAGCGCAACCTGTGGCTAAAAATTTATCTCTGTCTGCACAATATTATTATCACCGTTGGTTAGATGCCTGGAAATATGGTTCGGGTAACGATTATAAAGCAGATTGATTGTATCACTGAAGCGATCCTGATTTTTTCAAGGTTCAGTTGTACTAATGCTTCAGAAACTGTTGGTCAACAAAAAAGCGATCGCCTGAAAAACTAATAAACTAATCTAAATCACCTGTAGGGATAGAGCTAATTAACTTGCGGGTATATTCAGTTTTCGGGTTGCGATAGATCTCTTCTGCTGTGTCAATTTCTTCGATTTTGCCCTGATTCATCACGATAATGCGATCGCTCATAAACTTAACTACGCTAAGATCGTGGGAGATAAAAACATAGGTTAGTCCCATGTCTGCCTGTAATTCTTTGAGTAGGTTTAGTACCTGTGCCTGTACCGAGACATCTAGGGCGGAAACGGACTCATCGCAGATAATAAACTGGGGTTTTAAAGCCAGGGCGCGGGCGATACATACCCTTTGTCTTTGACCACCAGAAAACTCATGGGGATAGCGGTTTTTCATATTGGGATTTAAACCAACCCGTTCTAGAAGTTCGGCTACTTTCTTTTGGCGATCGCATTTGATGTTGTGGACTACTAACGGTTCGGCGATCGCCTTACCAATGTTGATGCGAGGATTCAGGGAATTATAGGGGTTTTGGAACACGATCTGCATTTGTCGGCGCAGCGATCGCAATTTTTTGCTTTTGAGGGATAAGTTGGTAATGTTGTCCCCGTCAAATACCACATTTCCTTCCATAGGTTGAATTAACCGCAATAGTGTCCTAGCTAGAGTAGATTTTCCGCAGCCAGATTCTCCTACCAGCCCTAAAGTTTCTCCTGGATA
>JADEXJ010000126.1 GCA_015207195.1 Pleurocapsales cyanobacterium LEGE 10410 | reverse complement strand
ACAAGGCAAAAGTTCCTGTAAGTTACCTAGAAGCTGGGTGACGCTTTCGATGTTGTGGGTAGTTCCATCAACATTGTAGAGCAGATACTCAGTCCTCGTCCCGTTAGGGCAGGGCTGAGAGCTTCATGAGAAGCTATAATGAGTCATTTTAAACAGGCATCGAACCCATGACACCGATTGACTGGCTAATTGTTCTTATATACTTTGTTCTTACTATTGGTTTAGGAATATTACTCTCTCGTAGGGCTTCTCGTAGCATGGAAGACTTTTTTGTTTCTGGGCGATCGCTTCGATGGTGGTTGGCGGGGACGAGTATGGCAGCAACGACGTTTTCAATTGATACTCCTTTGTATATTTGTGGTGTGGTAGCAAGTCGCGGTATTGCAGGTAATTGGGAGTGGTGGAGCTTTGGGATTTCCCATGTCATTTTGATCTATATTTTTTCTAAGATGTGGAGGCGATCGGAAATTGTCACCGATGCCGAACTAACTGAGATTCGTTACGGTGGTCGGAGTGCAGCTATTTTGCGCGGGACAAAAGCATTCTTGTTTGCCGTACCAATTAACTGCATTGGGATTGGTTATGCGATGCTGGCGATGGTCAAAGTGGTAGATGCCTTGGAATTGTGGCAGAGTTTGGGAGTGAATCCAGGGGAAAATATTAAAATCTGGAGTGTTATTGGAGTTAGCGTACTAGTACTAATCTATTCTGGGTTTTCTGGACTATGGGGCGTGGTGGCAACAGATTTTTTTCAATTTTTTCTGGCTTTAATAGGGGCGATCGCCGTGGCGATCGTTGCAGTTAATCACGTGGGGGGTATTCATGAATTAATTCCTCAAGTGCAGCAGGTAAGCGATTTGGATGTGCTGTCCTTTTTTCCCATCCAGTTTAGTAACGGTAGCTTTGGGTGGAGTGATGCTGCGGGAATTACAGCTACTACCTTCTCGGCATATTTATTCGTGCAGTGGTGGTCTTTTCGTCGTAGTGATGGGGGAGGCGAGTTTATTCAGCGTTTAATAGCAGCAAAGAACGAAGCGGAAGCCGAAAAATCTTCTTGGTTTTTTAATATTTTGCACTATGGCATTCGGACATGGCCCTGGATTATAGTTGCTTTGGTGGCAATGGTAATTTATCCCGATTTGGCAGATAAAGAACTGGGTTATCCCAAATTGATGCTCGATTTTTTACCCCCTGTGATGTTGGGTTTGGTAGTAACTTCTCTAATTGCTGCCTTTATGAGTACGGTTTCTACTTCAATTAACTGGGGTGCATCTTATTTAACCAACGATATCTATCGCCGTTTCTTAAAACCCGATGCTACTCAAGCTGAATTAGTTGCCACTGGTAGAATTGCCTCAGTTTTAGTGACTGTATTTGGAGCGATCGCTGCTTTGAATTCAACCGATATTACTACAGTTTTTCGATTGGTAATTGCGATCGGCACGGGACCTGGTTTAGTTTTGATCTTGCGTTGGTTTTGGTGGCGGATTAACGCTGCTGCCGAATTGGCTGCTATGCTTGGGGGTTTTGTCATCGGACTAATTACCAGTATCAATCCCGAATTTAACCAGCTTTTTTCCGATTTCGGCTATAGATTGTTATTTATTTCTGGTACGACAGCTTTGCTGTGGATTACGGTGATGTATCTTACTCCTCCAGAATCCGATGCTACCTTGGATGAATTTTACCGCAGAGCGCGACCAGGAGGAATTGGTTGGAAGCGACAGCGAGAAAGAACGGGAATTACTCCCGCACAAGATTTGACTCAAGATTTACTCAAGGTAGTTGCTGCAACTCTACTACTATTCGGCACGATGTTTGCGATCGGTGGATTTTTACTGTTGCAATCTTTGACAGGATTTATGGCTTTAATTGTGGCAGTTGTCGGAGGTTTCTGGCTACGCCAGTTAAATAAGCACAGACCGATTTCGATGGCAAAACCAGGCTTAGAATAAGTTACTGGCATAATATACAGCAATCCTAAATCAATTTAAAGAACAACATCACCATCAGAAGCAGCTCTCTTGATGACAACAGACAAACAATAATGGTCGTCGATCGCCAATAGATTAGAAGCGAGACTATACTAGATAGGTTTAATTTAACCACTGCTTTTGAAGGAATCGATGACTACTAGCTTACAAAATCAGTCGAGACGAATATTTTCTATATTTTCTACGAACATTCTGCCGTTAATGGGCTATGGCTTGTTACTAGTAACTTTAATAAACATTGGTACGTCGATCGCCCCCTTGCAGTTAACGAATCCCTTGGGGAAATTTCAGACTGGGGGAGAAATTATCGAGAGAACGCCTTTTGTTTTGCTAGGCATGGTTTTAATTTATTACGGACAGGGCGATCGCAGTTTGGTTAAGAACGCCATTTTAAAAACTTTATCCTGGTTATCCTTGGCACTAGCGATACTGTTGCTGTCGATTATTCCCTTAAACATTATTAATAGTTGGCATTACCAGCAGCAAATTATTCACAGCGATCGCCTAGTTAGTCACGAAGATACGATCCAACAATTTCAACAGCAGCTGATAGCTGCAAAATCCGAGACAGAAATCGGTACAGTTTTACAACAGCAGGTTGCAGAGATCGACCTTGCCGATTTGTCAAACATCCAACAGTTGAAAGATCATATTTTGTCCGATCTCTCAAGCGATCGCAATGCTCTAACCAACTCCAGAGCGTCTGGGAAGAACCAGCAATCTAACTTATTCAAGAAATGTTTGGCATGGAATTTGGGTGCCTTAGTTGCTGCAACACTATTTTTGATATTTTGGCAAAGTACTACCTGGGAAAAGAGTGAATAGTCTGACGCATCACAATATATTGGGCATTTGACAAGAATTGCAGTTCCATCTTGCTACTAAAGCGATCGCTGTATAATATCAGCCTTAACTAGCGATCGCAATTTCAATTTACTAGGCTATTCCCACTAACTTCTCGCTCAATGTCCAAAGACGTTTACCTTTGTTAGCATCCATCGCCTCATCGGAGATTTCTTGTTTAAAAGCTGCCCGATCTTCTTGCTGACGATTTCCCCAGCTATAGTAAACTCCCGACTCATTAAACTTAGGATCGGCGACGACTTTAGCCACTCTTTCTCCTGCCAATTCCTCGGTTACATACCCCCCCGTAATGTTTTTTTGAAACCAAGGGAAGATAGTTTGAAATAATGAATAGTGGTTGCGGAATAAACCAGTCTCGGCAACACACCCAGGATAGAGCGCGTTAAAGGTAATTCCTGTAGATTCATGAAAGCGATCGTGTAATTCGCGCATGGTCAGCATATTACACAGTTTGCTGTCTTTATAGGCTTTACCAGGTTTGAACTTTTTGCCGTCGATCATCGTAACTGGAGCTTTAAAACCCTCTTCCATGCCTTTTAAATCGCCTAAATCTGGCGGTGCGGGAATGGGAATTTTTCCGCCGATTTCTTTGGGGTTGGCGGTAACAGTACCGAGAATAACTAACCTCTTTTCTGGCGCAGGAGACTTTTGCAGATCTTCCAACATCAAGTTACACAGTAGAAAATGACCTAAATGGTTAGTAGCCACGCTTAATTCATAACCATCTTTACTTCTTTGAGGCTCTTTTTCTAGGGGCAAATAAACCGCAGCATTGCAGACCAAAGACTCTAAAGATTTGCCCGTAGCTCGAAAGTCTTTAACAAACTGATGCACGCTATCTAACGAGGCAAGATCGAGATGAATAATACTATACTTATCTTTGGGAATGCCGACTTGTTCTGCGACCTTCTCGGCTTTTTCCAAGTTGCGACAAGCCATTACTACGTGCCAACCACGCTCTGCTAGAGCCTTAGCAGCATATAAACCAACGCCAGAAGATGCACCTGTGATTATAACGGTTGATTGTTGTACCATTTTTTAAAAAGTTTGTTTAGTATTTATACCTGTTTCTAAAATCTCATAATAAAGATCCTCTAGTTGTCGGTAAGTTATAAAGTTTCATAATTTTGTTCTGGATCGATTTTGATAAAATTTATCTGAGTCGGGCGATCGCCAAATTGAAACTATCTAAATTAGTTGGTTTTATGAACGAAAGTAGTCAAGATCTTCATCTAATCGAAGAAGCAAAATCCGAAACCACATCTGGCGATCGCCTGTAATCGAAAGACTCCATACAATACATTGAAACAGCTAGCTCAAGATGGTAATCGTATTGTTCGGGCTACGGCTGAAGAAAGTCTGGAAAAATATTCTGAATAAGCGTCGATCAAGATTCATGCCACAGTCGCAATTTAACTCCATTTAATAGAGATTGTAGAGATAACCATCTATTTACTTACAAAAATTCGAGCTATACTATTTAAGTATTGCAAAACAGCCTCTCTCCTCAGAAGCAAGGAACAATGAATATCTAGATACAGCCATTAGTGTTTTACCTGCGATCGCTCAGTCGTCACTCCGTAGGCAATCGATTTGAGACTGGTAATCTTTATGGTTTAAAAGGCAAGAATTTGTTCGACTATCAGTCGTAACAGTGACTAATCGGCTTTACGAAATAAGGTATTGATGCCAATTCGCTCGGCACAAGTCATGGCAATGCTCTGTCATAGGTTCGGCGATCGCCTATTTAGTAGCGTGATTTCTAACCAAACCGCAGCATCAATATATCTTATTATTAATTAACAATTGGCATTATAATAGGCATCGTTGCCATTAATCAAAAACAACGACTTCTCGATGTTGCCGATGGCTAACCACCAAACCGAATCGAGAAGCAGCACACAATACCTCATTAGCAGCAAAAAACGCGATTTAAGAGGTTTGCAAAAATTAAACTAGTAGATAAATATGAAAGACCTTACTCGATATCGAAATATTGGCATCTTCGCCCACGTAGATGCGGGGAAAACTACAACCACTGAAAGAATCTTAAACCTAACTGGTAAAACCCACAAAATTGGTGAGGTGCATGAAGGAGAAGCAACTACTGACTTCATGGATCAAGAAAAAGAGCGTGGTATTACTATTCAGTCGGCTGCTACAAGCTGTTATTGGAAAGATCATCAGCTAAATATTATCGATACCCCAGGTCACGTTGATTTTACTATCGAAGTTTATCGTTCTCTAAAAGTTCTCGATGGCGGTATTGGTGTGTTCTGCGGTTCTGGTGGGGTTGAACCTCAATCGGAAACTAACTGGCGTTATGCTAACGATTCCAAGGTAGCCAGGATTATCTACGTCAATAAGTTAGACCGTACTGGTGCCGACTTTTATAGCGTCGTCAAGCAAGTAGATGAAATTTTGGCTGCCAAACCATTGGTAATGGTACTACCCATCGGGATCGAAAGTGATTTTGTCGGCGTAGTAGATCTCTTAACTCGTAAGGCTTGGGTTTGGGATGATTCTGGTAAGCCAGAAAATTATGAAATCAAAGATGTTCCCGCCGACATGGTTGATGATGTAGAAACCTACCGCGAACAGCTAATCGAAACTGCGATCGAGCAAGACGACGACCTGATGGAAAAATATCTTGAGGGTGAAGAACTTTCGATTGACGAAATTAAAGCCTGTATCCGTAAAGGAACTCGTGAGTTGGCTTTCTTCCCTACCTACTGCGGTTCTTCTTTTAAAAACAAAGGAGTGCAGCCAGTGCTTGATGCGGTAGTTGACTATCTACCCAATCCTACCGAAGTTAAACCTCAACCAGAGGTTGACTTAGAAGGCCACGAAACAGGAGAATACGCTATTGTCGATCCTGAAAGACCTTTGCGTGCTTTAGCGTTCAAAATTATGGACGATCGCTATGGTGCGTTGACCTTTACTCGCATCTATTCGGGTACGTTGAAAAAAGGTGAATCTGTCTTAGATACTGCTACAGGTAAAACTGAGCGTGTGGGACGGATGGTAGAGATGCATGCTAACTCTCGCGAAGAAATTAATTCCGCTCAAGCTGGAGACATTATCGCGATCGTCGGTTTGAAAAATATTCAAACTGGTCACACTCTTTGCGATCCCAAACAGCCTGCAACCCTAGAACCCATGGTCTTCCCCGATCCTGTAATTTCTATTGCAGTAACGCCTATGAACAAAGGTGCATCGGAAAAAATGGGTACTGCTTTGAGTAAAATGGTGCAGGAAGATCCCTCCTTCTATGTAGAAACCGACTTTGATAGTGGTGAAACCATCATTAAGGGTATGGGAGAACTTCACCTAGATATCAAGGTAGACATTCTCAAGCGTACTCACGGCGTAGAAGTTGAAGTAGGTAAGCCTCAAGTAGCCTATCGCGAGTCGATTACCAAGACAATTCAAGACAGCTATACCCACAAGAAACAGTCTGGTGGTTCGGGTCAATTTGGTAAGATTGACTATACGATCGAGCCTGGTGAACCTGGTTCTGGCTTTGAGTTTGAGTCCAAAGTCACTGGTGGTAACGTTCCCCGTGAATTTTGGCCCGCAGTAGAAAAAGGTTTTGCCCAAAGTATTGAAAAAGGTGTTTTGGCTGGATTCCCCTGTGTGGATTTGAAAATCACCCTTAAGGATGGTGCTTTCCACCCTGTAGACTCTAGCGCGATCGCCTTTGAAATTGCTGCTAAGTCTGGTTATCGTCAGTCTCTACCCAAAGCTGGTCCTCAAATACTTGAGCCAATTATGAACGTGGACGTATTTACTCCCGACGACCATATGGGTGATGTAATCGGCGATCTCAATCGTCGCCGTGGCATGATTAAATCCCAAAATTCTACTCCGATGGGTGTTCGCATCAAAGCAGATGTACCTCTGAGTGAGATGTTTGGTTACATTGGTGACTTACGTACTATGACTTCTGGTCGCGGTCAGTTCTCCATGGAGTTCAATCACTATGCACCATGTCCGAAGAACGTTGCTGACGAAGTAATTGCTGAGGCAAAAGCACGTCAAGAAGCTAAGTAATTATCAAACACTGGTTTATACTAAATCCGCTTGGTAAAAGTTATTATCGAATTCTTCAAGTCCCCCAAGTTTGGGGGATTTAGGGGGCGATTAAAAGTAACCTGTACGAACAGGATTTAGTATTAGAAACAGTCTTGTAATATCTTCTTAGGCTAGAGCCTGATAGATTCTATCCCGTCTGGTACTTGTTGCTAGGCGGGGCTTTTTATAAGCTAATGGATTTGATTTATTATTTGTCTGAAACTGTTACTTTAATCTTTAGCAAGACAGAATCTTGTTTGAACGAGTATAAACTGGGCGAAACAAGACAGTTTATACTCAAATTGGATTAATTAAACTATCCACAGTAACTTAAAACATTGCTATTAGTTATATTGACCGAAGCAGTAATTTCTGCCCCTGTAATTCGATTTAACTTATTGATAAATTCTTCCCCAACATCTCCCGCAGCTACATTGCAACCGTATAGAGATATACGAGGCAATTTCTTATTAGGGTTTTGAACAGGGAAACCAATATTGAACCAGCTTCTTAGTTCTGGGGTATATCGAATTAAAGTATTTAAACTCAATTCACTATTGCCCAGATAGAAGCATCCTGGTGAACCATAAGAAACCAGATGAATTTCTCGACATTGGCTCAAGCTGAGAATCTCTGTAATTTCTTTAATGCCATCAGCTTGTGAACCAATTACGATTCCTCTCGCTTCAGGAATAACCTTCTGAACTAAAAAGTCCCAATTAGCTAGATGAGAGCTGATAAACACTATAGTTCTGTTGTCTAGATCTATCGATGGTTTTTTGCTGTTGGAAAACTGACCAGAGAAAGATGACATAATAACCTTTATTGGTTCAATTTGAATTAAACTGAATAGAATATATGTGTTTTAATCGATATTTTTTCTAAGCATTCCATTGTGCAACCGACAGTTAAATAATTTAAATAATTGTCATAAATGCTTTGTAATTAAAGAGCAAATAGGTTTTAAATCAATATCTGACTAGCTGTCAAAAATGGCTGCTTGAGCAACTAATGTAGCTTTGGGTTTTTAGCAAACAACGTTTTTTAATTACCGACCGATCTAACCTTTGTTAATCGAGCTTCGGACAAATATGGGAATTTGAGCAGTTAGATCTTCGCTTTGCTATGCAAGAGTTTTTTTACTCCTTTAGGAAAAGGGTACACTTTTTTTGATGATAAAAGTTTGAATAATGTCTTTCTTGATTGAATCTTTAATAAGATCGAGTTATTTGTAAAGCAAGGATAAAGCGGACGAAAAACAAGCAAGCTATACTACTATACAGTTTTTTTTGTAATATATTTTGATACCAAATTGCCAAAAGAATGTGTTACATATTGTATGAAAAATCACTATTTGCTTCTACTATTGAGCGTTCTATCTGTTGTTAACTTTAATCGAATTAATATTGTTTATTATTGAATACAAAATGTCTTTATACAAGTTACAAAAATAACTGCCTGACATTATACCAATTCTCGAAAATAACGAGATACTTGGGACAGGGTAAGCTATTAGCCTTTAGCCTTTAGCCTTTAGCCTTTAGCCTTTAGCTTTGGTGGACATTTGAGCGTTTTCATTGACTCTAAGAATATTTTTATCTTGACCGCTACTTTTGAAGGTGAGGCACGCTGAATTCAGTTCAGCAAGTGCAATCACCTTGTTAGGAATTGGTATTAGTTCGGAGAACTTAAAGATCGAGAAAATATAGCCGTACAAAATTGTATTAGGACAAGTTTAGTTAACTGTTCGTAGGTAGTAGGTAGTAGGTAGTAGGTAGTAAATGTCCTAACTTGAGTACGTATTGCTATATAGAGAAAAAGTTTGATAATTTTTGTATAAAATATTTAATTGTTTGCTACATATGGTTGACTGAGAAACTTGGAGAGCGATTATACATTGGCTATGAAATTCACCCTGTCATCTAATTCGTAGCATTCTTTTTTAGATTTCATATTAAGTCTTAGAACAGCGGGATTTACGATCTGATATAGGATCGCCAACGCTTATTTGAAGGTCTAATTGCTCTGTCCATTTACTTAGATAATAAAATAAAGCATAGAGAAAAATAACTATGCCAATCATTTCTAATACTTCCTCGGCGGTGGCAATCAAGGCGTAAGGCAAGTGCTGTTGTCCTTGAGATTCGGCAAAATGGCTGCCAACCATTTCCATAACTAACGCTCCACCAATGTAGGTACAGGCTGCAACAACAAAATGCTGTTTAGATTTGGGGGGTAGACAGCGAACAAATTTGCTGTAGCGTTTGCCAAACCAGACCACAAATACTACTCCAGGAATTACCCACATAGAATGAAGAAACCAAGGCAGATTAAGAGCTTCACTAACTTCGGGAATAATCAAAACTTCATGGATACTCAATACTTCATCGATCGCCAACCCGAAGAAGATTAAAGACAACAGCTGCCAGTCTTTGGTAAAGCGATCGCCCTGTTGTTTTTTACCCACCGCAATAATTCTTAGTAGGAGCGAACAGAATCCTAGCATTAAAGCAGAATACCAAGTAGGCAAGTTCAATTCGCGATCGAGATTAAACAGATCCATCCATTCATCTCGATAATCAAATACATATTTACATATTTGAATCGCCGTACTGATTAAAGTAAAAAAAACTACGCCGATTAATAGATATTTAACAACTGTCCGAGGAGAAATGGCAATTTTAAGCTGCATTCTGCTAGAGATTTAAATAAGTAATTGATGCCCAAAAAATTAGGTTAGAAATTCATTTTATATTCTAGTCTAACTTCATTTGCGCTATCGGTTTCTTCGTCTTCATCACCATTAATCCCTTGAATAACTTCATTAAATAGATTGTGAGTGTAGGTAAAACGCAGCGATGAATCTTGGTTAATTTCGTAAATACCTTCTAAGTCTGGATATACAGTTAAATAATCCAGACTGATTTTTTTACCCCAACTTACTGTGGTGTCTTCTACTCTGTACAGAAAGCTGTCTAATAGAGGATCGATCGCAAAGGTTTCTACTCCCATATCAAACAATTCTGATTGGCTAGAATTAGTTACTCGATCGGCAAAGGCGACAAATTGACCGCTTAAAAGATTCAAAATTTCTCCTTGATCTAGTGAAGGAATGCTGGTTAATTCTACGGCGGGAGAATTAATTAAATTGCGATCGCCCGCTCCTGCGTAATTAACTTCATTAAAGCATTTGGTAAATCGATCTAATTCTGCTGCGGTATAATATCTCTCATTTTCTACCAACGGCTCGTTATTGGGACGAATATTACAGTTGATGCTGTTTGGTCCTAGGTTGGGTAAGATTTCTTGAGTTTCACCGTCAATTACCAAGCTGATTCTGACAGTTTCGCTATTGTCACCTTCTGAGAGAGGATCGTTTATTTCGTTAGAGTTAGATTCAGCTAAACGTAAATCGTTAAATTCCTGTTCATCAACATCTTCAACCTCGGTTCGCAAAACAATATCGAGTTGAGGATTGAAGACACCCGCTTCAGGGGTAAAGACGATAGTGTTGTCGCGGTTGCGGGCAGCATTAAAGCTACTGCTAAACAGATCGACATCAGCTCTAGTCAGCAGTAATCTACCTTGAGGTATGATATTACTCGGCTCGTCTACCGTACCGTTGAGAGTGAGATCTCCCTGTAGCTGAAAACTGTATAGGGGGGACTGTTCCAACCTAAAGTCTTGTAAATTGACCTGAAAATCATCGAGAGTGGTGATAAAAGAAGATGATGTGCCAGAGGATTGATTGGTTGGGCTAGTCGCCGTAGTTCCCGCAATTGCATTAGCAACTTGGCTTCTGGCAAGCCGAACTACTTCTTCTTGGTCTGGAGTATCGGATTTGGGGATCGATACTTGACCATCTTCTAAGCTTACCTGACCGCCAATTATGGGTTTTCGGGATGCTCCCGTCACGGTAACTTCACCCCTTAATCCTCCTTGATAAAGCTGGTCGATTTCAATTTCTCCTGGGGGCAGATCGATGGTCAAAGGATTGTCTAAGTTGTTTACCGCAGTCAGAATAGGTAATCTGCCTGTAGCAGATAAATCTTTGTCAGCAAAGGTAGCGTTTAAAGTTTCGACATTAACTATTTGGTTATTTAAAGTAATTTTGCCCGTACCGATAAATGGTTCGGAAAAGAAAGGCGTTTGTACTAAAACCTGGGCATCTTCTAGGTTAACTACGCCATCGGCATCCAAATCGTAAATTATGCCTTCTCGTTCCAAATCCAAACGGGCATTAGCTTCTAACTGAGCGTTTCCTTTACCACCAACCCAATTGAGATAGTTTTGACTTAGAGCATCCAAAAAGACAAAGGCTTCTGTTTCTAGGTCAGCACTGGCGGTAAGGCGATCGTTTTTGCCTGGAACAATTGGATAGGGTACGGTAGCTTTTATTTGAATCGCATCTGGCGCGGTGGTATTAAAGGCTAATTGACTGCCATTATATTGATAGTTGCCCGCGATTTCCGCTGGTAAAATATTGCCGTTAAACGCCCCGTCGGTAAAAGCAATTTTTCCTGCCAACTGGGGATTATTCAGCGGTCCTGCGATTGTGCCAATCGTGTTGATTTCTCCTGCCACGTCTACGGGAATCTCAATAAAGTTACCGATGTTGTCTACGGTTAGGTTGGCAACGACAAATTTAGTATTTAGTTGTTCTGGCGATAGTTGACCTTCCAGGGAAAGCATGGCATCTTGAACCTGAATTGCTGCTTTGTCTAAAGCTACCGTCGTTCCTACCAGATTTCCTGCAACTAAGAGCATGGGAATAGAAATATACTGCGACTCTTCAATCACTAAGCCCAAGGGATTGACAATATCAGGATAAGCTGGTTTGGGCTGCCATTGCCAGCTGCTGCCCTCTACTCTAAATTCTGCTTGTGGGGTTTGGATTGTTCCCCCAATAATTATTTCTCCATCATATTGCCCTTGAATATCTAACTCTGTAGGAATGCTGCCCGCTTCTTGGGCTGCTGCATTTGCCTGTATTTGGCTATTTACCTGACGTAACTGGTTTAGCTTGCGGGCAATAGATTTATCTACGGTTTCTTTTTCTGGTGCTGGTTTGATGGCAGCAGGTTCGGCATAATCGGGAAGGTTAAATAGACTGGCAACGTCTTGGATGGTAAACCAACGCAAAGTAGTTAAAGCATCTTGAATATATGCCTGGGGAATACCCAACCTACCATCTATTTGTCCCGATGCTAAGTCTACAGCAGCGTTAAGATTGTATTCACTATTGCCCAGATCTAGAGAAGCAGTTGTCACTTCGGCAATATTGTTGGCAGGATCGTAGTTAAAATCGGCATTAAAGCGATCTGCCTGGATGTAGCCTACTCCTGGATCGTCAACGCTGATATTTCCTGCTGCTGCTAGGGTATAGAGGTCGAGGTCTACCGCTCCCGTGGTTTTGCCTTGCAATGCCCCTTCAATTCCTGCCACCTTACCTGGGGCAAGATTGAGCAGTGCCAGAGGAAAATTATTGATATCTAAAGAAAACAAATCTCCGTTGCGATCGCCCGTAGCAATCACGGGTTGGGCGGTATCTTCTCCCTGACGTAATTCCAGGTTAGTCGGTAGATAGGGTAGTTTACAGTTACTAGCGGTACAGGGGACAACCCTAGCAGCAATTACGTCTTGTTCTCCCTGAAGATTGAGGGCTATTTCCTGTTGGGGCTGAAGGTTAACTTGCCCTGCCATCACGGGATCGAAGGCAATATTGTTAAAGGCAAAATCTAGTAAGCGTAAATCTCCCGTCAGGCTAAGGTTTTCTGTTGGGGCAGAAAGTAACTGTTGCCCCTGAAGTTGCCCGTCAAAGACTGCTTGACCTGCAATATTCACGTTTTCAGCGATTAATGGGTTGTTTTGGCTTGCCGATGCCACAATGCGATCGATCGGCAGGCGATCAAAGTCGAGATTGGCATTAAGATCTAGGTTGCTGGCAACGTCTAAATTACTGGTAATGTTTGAAAGAGTTAGATTACCGCGAGCATTAACGTTTTGCGCCCCAGAGTTGATGGTGAATCGATTTACCGCTACAGGAACGTTGACCTGGTTATTGATTACAGGGTTGATACTTCCCGATAGATCTGCTTGGGCATTGATGTTATCTACTTCTACCGAGGCGAGATTGCTGGGGGCAAATTTATCTAACAGTATTTGGGAACTGATATTGTTGGCGTTAACGTTGGCTTGCCATTGATTGTTATTCAGATTGGCGATCGCCTTGACCGTCCCCTCAGCTACCCCCAGATCCGCATCGACACGGGCATTAACCGTACTTAGGTTGGGATTTTCGGCAAAGGTTAATAGCTGTTGTAGTTCTCCCGAAGCTGTTACCCGACTCGATCTGATACTGGCAGGAACAGGTAAATTGGGTAAAACGCGGTTTAAGTCTATTTGGCTGGTATTAGCATTGGCTTGAATTCTACCTGAATTTATCTGGCTATTAACCGCCACCGCTTCGCCATCTACCCGCAAATTTAAATCCGCTTGGGCATCGAGACTATTTAAACTGGGATCATCTTGAAATGCCAGCAGTTGTTTTACTTCACCAGCAGCCGTAATTGTTCCCGACTCTATAGCAGCATCTAGAGGTAAGCCAGGGATAAAAGGATCGAGCTTGATCTTGCTAGTGACTGCCTTTGCCTGAATGTTACCCGAATCGATCTGACTATTAACTGCAACATCGCCATCATCAACATCTAGGTTTAGATCGGCTGTTCCCTGAATGTTTTCCACGTTTAATCGATCCAGCCTGCCCTGAAAGTTAGCCTGGGCAGTATCGATCGCCACAGGACGATTTAAGTTTATATTGGGATTACTAAACTGTGCCAGAAACGGAGTGAGATTGAGAGAATTGGCATCCAAACTAGCCTGCCACTGTTGGTTATCTAGGTTGGCGTTCGCCTCTAGATCCGCCCTGCCATCACCGTAGGTAATTTCTGTATCCCGCAGCGATAATTCTCGATCGGCTAAAACCAATTCTCCCGAACCCGCAACGTCTTCTAAGTTATCAGCATCTACTTCAGCTATATTCCACTTAACTAGGGCTTTGGGATCGTCTAGCGTACCGTCAATCTGTCCCTGCGCTTCAAGATCGCCAACGGCTACCTGTTGGGGTAATTGGTAATAGGGCGAGATTAGTTCTTGAGTTGGCAAATCTGCCTGAAAACTGAACGCCAAAGGCATCTTAATCGCTTCTATTGGCTGTTCGTTCTCAAAAGCCTGTCTTAAGTTAGTTTCTATCGTACCTTCGGCAGTAATATTCCCCCCCGCTACGGGAGTAATCTGCACATTTTCTAAAACAACTTTAGCTAAATCGGCGCG
Organism: Pleurocapsales cyanobacterium LEGE 10410; assembly: GCA_015207195.1. Taxonomy (GTDB): domain Bacteria; phylum Cyanobacteriota; class Cyanobacteriia; order Cyanobacteriales; family Xenococcaceae; genus Waterburya. The sequence goes on along the minus strand of JADEXJ010000126.1, from coordinate 4,037 downwards.
AAAGTCGGCACTGATCCGTTCAAAAGGAGTTTGGGCGATCGTTACTGTTTGAGTACTATTAAAGTTGCCCGTTAGTTGGGGATCTTTAATTGCTCCTCGCAGCTTAATCTGGGCTTCTATTACTCCTGCCAAATCTACGGGTAATTGCTGGGCTAAGTTGTCGGGTAGACTAGCTAACTGGAACGGCAAAATGCTGACATTCAAATCGTAGCCAGTATCCAGGTTGACCCGTCCGTCTATCTGGGCAGTAATGTCGCCTAAACTTGCCTGAGTTTGCTCAACCTCGGCATTACGACCACTAAAGTTTAATTTAGACTCGGCTGCAATAGGAGAATTTAAGCTTGTTACTTCTCCTTGCAAGTTGTCTAGATTAACCGTTCCTTGAACATTAGCTGCGGTAATTTCTTCAAAGGAAGGAATATTTATATCTAAATCTGCGTTTAGCGTACCAGCATCGATTTCTACGGGAAATGGTAACAAAGTTGCTGCATCGGACAAAGCCAAATCTTGTACTAGTAACTTTGTATCGGTACTACCAGTATCAAGCTTGGTTTCTCCCTCTATACTAGCCTTTGCCTGGGCGATCGCTGCTTCTAAATCGTAAGCAAGAAATTCTTTTTTCTGATGAAACCTACCGCTACCGTCTACCTGGATTTGGAGGGGGTTTTGTTCGTAGGGTACGGCGGTAATGTCGGCTTGCTCTAGATCGACATCGACATCAAAATAAATCAGAGGATCTTTTTCCTCTTGGTTGGGATCGCTTTGCAAAAAGTCTAGGTTAATCCATTCCCCATCCCGTTCTTGTTCCAGATAAACATCTGGTTCGACTAAGGCAACGTCTAAAGGCAAGGTGCGCCGAAACAAAACGGGGAAAATATTAAACCCCACCCTGACTTGTTCTACCGTTACTTTATCAGGATCGGTAGCAGTAGGAGGAATAACCGTCTCGCCAAAGGTAATACTATTGAGGGAAAAGCCTTCTACCTCTCCCAAATCTATCGGACGTTCGATAATTTTACCGATTTGGGTTTCTAAAAAAGGCGGTAATTTCTGTTTGACTAATACTCGTACTCCCCAGTAACCCAAACTACCTACAGCAGCGATCGCCACTGTCCCACCGATCAACTTTTTAGGTGACTTTAGCTGATTGGCTAACCGTGTTAAAAGATTAGGCTTCTCAGGTTGGGGATCTGGGGGTTGATTGATCGACTTAGTCATTTTTTTGTATGCGCTTAGTATTACTCAGCACAAGTTAAAATAAGTAAAAATAAATAAAGCAATATAATATCTCTATTTAAAGATATTGACTTCTCCCTTTAGTGATAAAAGCAAACAATTTTAGTAAAATAACTATAAATTGCTCGGTCTTTAAGTCAGCATAAACCCATATCAGTTAATAAATTGGTATCAAGTTGAGAGATCGCCTAATATACGAAGTGTAGAACCAGGAGAGTTAAAATTATGCGAATGCTCCACACCATGTTGCGTGTCGGGAATTTAGACGAATCTATTAAGTTTTATTGCGATATTTTGGGCATGAAGCTGCTGCGACGCAAAGACTACCCAGGAGGAGAATTTACCCTGGCGTTTGTTGGTTATGGAGACGAGAAAGATAATACGGTAATCGAGCTTACCTACAACTGGGGCGTATCGGAGTACGACCTTGGCAAAGGATACGGACATATTGCTTTAGGTGTTGATGATATTTACGGTACTTGCGATCGCATTAAAGCCCAAGGTGGTAAAGTAAGTCGCGAACCTGGTCCGATGAAACACGGCACTACCGTAATTGCTTTTGTGGAAGACCCCGATGGCTATAAAATTGAATTGATTCAGCTTGGTACTCAAGGCTCGGCAAAGCAAGAAGCAGCAGCAACGGCTTAACTATGCAGAGGTGCAGAGAAAGTAAGCCTATATCAATTTATTTGTTCTTAGAATAATACAAAACATTCAGACCAAATATATAAATCTGCTTTTGATATCTCAAACCAGCTTTTTCGATTACATTAATAGAGGCAATGTTATCGGGTAATGCCATAGCAATTACTTGCTCCAAATTAACTATCTCCAGCCCATAAGAAATTGCTGCTTTAGCTGCTTTGGTGGCAATTCCTCTTCCCCAATATGCTTTGGCAAGCCCATAGAGAACCTCAACCTCATTTAGTTCATTTAGATAGCGCAGACCACAGTAGCCAATCATTTGAGATGGGTTTTCTGTAATTGCCCAAACTCCATACTGTCTTTCCTGCCAATGTTCGATCACAGCTTGAAGAAATTTTTGGGTATCTTGTCTAGAGATCGGCATACCGCGACTTGGCAAAAAACGAGTCACCTGAGGATCTGTCCAAATTTCGGCAAGAGCATCTAGATCTGAGACTTGGAGCGATCGCATGGTAAACTCACCAATCTGCAATTTTGATTCAAAATTTGTCATCCTAGATATGTTGGTAAGGGCGGATTGTTGGTTATATTTGATTGCCAGAGTCTCGCGACCTAGAAAATAAAAACTAACTTTAAATCCCAAGCCTGAGAATTATTGCGAGTTATTTTAATTTGTTTGATAAATTCGCGAAAGTAAAATCGTCTTTCTGCTTCGGATAAATCCAGCCAGAATTGCGGTAAGGAGACAGCTTGGGCGATCGCCTGTAGATTGCCTGGAGGTAGTTGAGCAATCTTGTTTTCTAATTCTGATATTTCAGTACGCAGATTGTAGTTACGCAACTCGACAGTTTCTCGGTCTAAAATGCCCTGTTGCAATAGAGTTGGTAATTGGTTGATAACAGCTTGTTTTTGAGTGACTTCTTGTTTTAATTTAGCTTTAATAGTTGAATTGTCTGGCAAATTTGGTTGTGCAACTGCCTGGGGTAGCTCAACACAAATTTTATCGATGATTCGTTCTAAGACTTGGGCATAAGCGATCGCCCTGCATTTTGGTTGTTGTGGACATTTATGACAGCGCAGATACAAATACTCGGCTTTTTTTTGATGTTGAGTCACGCGAGTAATATTCATAGTTAACTGACATTGCTGACAAATAACCAAACCAGCTAGGGAACGAGGTGCGCTAGCTGTACGGGTAGGTAAGCGACTATTACGACGCAACAGGCGATCGATCTGTGCTGCTTCTTCGGGGTTGATAATCTCAGCGTGGGTATGAGAAATTATTTCATTGTTTTTATATTTTAAACAGCCTCGATATACGGGATTAGTCAGCCAGTTTCTACCAGTGGAAGGGGAGATTTTCTTACCGTAACGCTTTTCTAGATATTTAACTGCGCCACGCAACGAGCCAAATAAGAGGAATCTCTCAAAAAAATCTTTGACTACTGGGGCGGTGCTTTTATCAATAATGTATTTGTCTTGTCCGCGACGATAGCCGTAAGGGGCTTTACCTGGAGGAGGTAGAATTTTTAAACGGTTGCGAGCATGACCTTGTTTGAGGCGAGTACGCTGCTTGTTGGTTTGGATCTGCTGTAATAGTTTACTTAGATTTAGCTTAAGGTGAGGCTCAGTCGAGTCATGGGGCGCGTAATTGCTCAACTGCTGCCAGCCAACAGAACTGTAATCTTGTTCGGTAGCAATAATTTCGATGCCTAATGCTTCTAGTTTGCCAAGGCGATCGCTAATCATTTCAATGTTATCCCCCAACTCTTCTAGGCGACGAACTAATAAATAATTAGCTTTTTCTATGGTACAGTCAGCAATTAGCTGTTCCAACTGTTGATGATCGCCTAGATCCTGATAAACGCGATCGATTTCCAAACCCCAAATATCTGTACTTGGTGCAGATTCTAAAAGAGGATCGCTGTAAATATAGGCAATAATTCTCATTTGCTTAGATTTGCTTTAGCTAATAGCTTCATTGAAATAGAAAATAAATATAACTTTTTAGTTACTTTAAGGTAATTAACTGACATTACGCAGTTTTGAGAGATTGCAGTTCAAGCATAGCGTGTTGCAAAGCTTGTATGTAAATACGACTCCGCAAAGCAAAATGATTCATTTTGTGTTTTATTTTCAAACATTCCAATTTAAAT
>JADEXJ010000383.1 GCA_015207195.1 Pleurocapsales cyanobacterium LEGE 10410 | reverse complement strand
TGTCTATGGCTTTGAATAGTTTTTGTTGTCTATCTGTGTTCATCGGCCACCTCCATGTGTTGCCAAAATGAAGGATTCTCCCTTTTACTGTCAGCAATAAAATTTTTGATTGCCTCCCGTAACCAGGGTGTGCTTTCGTGATGTTGTGCTACCCGTATAACTGCCGTATGGCTTACGCCCCGCACCCCGTTTGGCCTGACTACGCTTTCTGCGAACTCCTTGAGCTGCATATGTTTCAGTGTTAGCGCAAGCTTTAAATCCCAATGTAGGTTCTGTTTTTTAATTGACATAATAATTCGTTAATTACATATGTTAGTTACAACTGTTAGAAATCAGCGCAGAAAATAATCGTAAATACTCAATTTTGCCAAGTAAAAAATCAGAAATAAACGAAATAGCCAGCCGGATCATCGCTGTAAGCGCACTTTACCCATCCAACCGTGAATTCCTTGATAAATGTGGGATTACCAATCATTCGTTAATAACCGATTTAAAGAAAAAAAGAATCAAAAACCCTGGGGCTGATATCCTGGCCAAAGTGGTTAGGGGATCGGGATGTAGCGGTTCCTGGTTGCTAACCGGACTTGGCGGTATGTTTGACAAAGATGCCGACTATGTGGAAGAGGCCGGGGTTAGCTACGTAATGATCAAAGGGGCGATCAATCTCATCGAAGAGTTTGAGAAACGAATTGAAGAAGCCGACGACGCCGAACTCACAAATGATCTGGAAGTGAAGCTTGGCAAGCTGCTTGTGAGGATTTTGGAACGTCGTGGGGATAAAATCAACTGAATAAACTTTTGAAGTAAACAGGACTTTATTCCTATATTTGAACGCTAACAAAAGTTAGCGAGTGGCAGTGATCGAAAATGATGATAGCAAACAAACGACATATCGCTTTTGGTGTCCATGACCGAACAATCGGAATGGATAAGAATTGCTTTGGTGTCCAAATTGGTGTCCATTTGAAATCACAAATCCCTGCGAGAGGGATAAAAACCCTGTTAGATACGTTGTAGGGCCCATAGCTCAGTTGGTCAGAGCAGTCGACTCATAATCGATTGGTCGCAGGTTCAAGTCCTGCCGGGCCCACTACTTCGCCAAGGCTTCGTAGTGCGCGCACTCTTTTTGGTTATCCTTAAATTTCAGGGCAAGTTTTCTTAAGCTGTGTTTGGGGCCAAGTCCTGCGTGATCTCCGTAGCCTTGGCGAAGGAGA
>JADEXJ010000125.1 GCA_015207195.1 Pleurocapsales cyanobacterium LEGE 10410 | reverse complement strand
TTAAAATCAAACTTGAACAATTATTTTTATTAGAGTTATTTTATCTGAGTTAAAGCTTCCTGAGACATAGCGATCGCCAAAAATTCTGTAATTTTACGTATTACATTTAGACGTGCGTAATGGGAACTTGAGGGTGGCAGCAGCCTCTTCAGGAGATTTAATACTGGCTGCTAGAATTTCTGTCTTGCTATTTTGCAGCACCTGAGACATATTTCGTACTAAGCCTAGTCCATCCCCCAAAAGCCGAGTAGCACGATTAACATAGGCGATCGCGTATTTAGCTCCTGCTTGGGCAGCGATCGCAGCTTGGGCTGGACTATAAATAGCGGTAACCGAGCAGGCGATTTTTGGTGATAGATGAGCGGTTACTTTAAACCCTAACTCAGTGGCGGGAATTTTGAGGACTATTTTGTCTCCAATAATTTCCGCAGCTTGCTGGGCTTCTGTAACCATTCCAGCAAAATCTGTAGCGCATAGTTGATAATATAGTTCTCCTGGGCTAATAGCTGCCAACTGTTGGAGGCAGTCTTCAGGAGATAGCTCGCTTTTATTTAACAGAGTGGGGTTGGTAGTAATGCCCTTTACCCAACCCATCGCCACTGCCTCTTTTGCTTCTTCAACCAGAGCAGAATCAAGATAAATCATCTTAGACAAATATTTTTTCTAGTAAATCATGATCGATTTAAGATTAGAACAATTTCTGTTGATTAACTAGACTGAGATAATTTCTAAGTTTTACTTGAAGTAAACTAGAGAGAATAAATAAAAAATATTATAGTGTTAACCAGCCAAAGCGAATTAAAAGTTCGTAATATAGATATTTCGGGGAACGATTCTAGGAGACCATTGCACACATGGGAAAAGTAGTCGGCATAGATTTGGGAACAACCAATTCCGTAGTAGCGGTAATGGAGGGTGGTAAGCCGATAGTAATTGCCAATTCAGAAGGAATGCGAACTACCCCTTCTGTAGTTGGCTTCAATAAAGACGGGGAACTAGTAGTCGGACAGCTGGCTAGACGACAGAGCGTCTTAAACCCAGAAAACACTTTCTACGGTGTCAAAAGATTTGTCGGTCGTCAGTATGCCGAACTCCAGCCAGAATCAAAAAGAGTTCCCTATACTATTAAGCGGGATGAGCTGGGCAATATTAAAATTCGCTGTCCGAGGCTGAAAAAAGAATTTGCCCCTGAAGAAGTTTCGGCAATGATTTTGCGCAAGCTAGCAGAAGAGGCAGAGCGTTATTTAGGAGAAGCAATTACGGGGGCAGTAATTACCGTACCTGCATATTTTAATGACTCACAACGGCAAGCCACCAGAGATGCAGGTCGCATTGCAGGGTTAGACGTACTACGCATTATCAACGAACCTACCGCAGCAGCCCTGGCTTATGGCTTAGATCAGCGTCGTCCTCAGACCATTATGGTGTTCGACTTAGGAGGGGGGACTTTTGATGTTTCTATTCTCGATATTGGCGATGGCGTGTTTGAAGTTCGAGCAACTAGCGGAGATACTCAGCTAGGAGGTAACGACTTTGATCGCCGTATTGTAGATTGGCTGGCAGAAGAATTTCTCAAGCAGGAGGGAGTTGACTTAAGAAAGAGCGATCGCCAAGCTTTACAAAGGCTCACCGAAGCAGCAGAAAAAGCCAAAATCGAGCTATCCAAACTGTCCGTAACAGAAATTAACCTACCTTTTATTACCGCTACCGAAGATGGACCAAAACATATCGAAATCAAGCTAACTCGCGCCAAGTTTGACGAACTCTGTGGCGATTTGGTCAGCCGTCTGCGTCGTCCCCTCAAACGAGCTATTTCCGATGCTGGAATCGGACCGATGGACATTGATGAAGTAGTTTTAGTCGGTGGTTCGACCCGCATTCCGATGGTTCAAGATTTGGTTCGTAGCTATATCGATCTCGAACCCAATCAAAACGTCAACCCCGATGAGGTAGTCGCCATCGGCGCAGCAATTCAGTCGGGCATCATGACCAACGAAGTCAAGGATGTATTGCTACTGGACGTAACTCCTCTATCTTTGGGCTTAGAGGCTATTGGAGGTGTCATGAACAAATTATTGCCCCGCAACACCACAATTCCCGTCCGTCGTTCGGATGTGTATTCGACCTCGGAAAACAATCAAACTGTGGTCGAAATCCACGTTCTTCAGGGAGAAAGGGAAATGGCAAGCGGTAATAAATCCCTGGGTAGGTTCAAACTTACGGGAATACCTCCCGCGCCAAGAGGAATTCCTCAAATTCAGGTGTCTTTTGATATTGATGCCAACGGTATTTTACAGGTCACCGCTAGGGATAAAACTACGGGGAGAGAACAGGGAATTACGGTTTCTGGGGCTTCTACCTTAAGCGACTCGGAAATCAATCGTATGATTAATGAGGCGGAAAAGTTTGCCGAAGAGGATCGTGCCAGAAGAGAACGAGTAGAAAAACGCAACCGCGCCAAAGCCCTAACCGATCAGGCACAGCGTAAGCTCAAAGAAGTAACTCTCGACTTTGGTAGTCAGTTCGCTGGTTACTATCGCCGTCGGATAGACGTACTGTGTGAAGAAATACTCGAAAGTCTCGAACAGGATGATGAAAGAAATTTAGATCGGGCGGAAGCAGATTTGCAAGATGCCCTTTATGAATTGAACCGTGAAGTTCGATTGCAATATGAAGATGAGGAAGATGAGGACTTTTTTGGGGCAATCAAAAAGACCTTCTTAGGAGATGATGATAAATTTGATGAGGACTATTCTTACGATCCTCGCACCTCAGACTACTATGGCGATTATTCGGGTAGACCTGGCGATCGCAACGGCTATGATTATCCCCCTGGGCGTAGTGCCAACCCCAGAGACACCAGATACGATGATTACGACCGTGGCTATCCTACTCAACCCCGTCAACCTGACTACAACGATGACTGGAACGATGGCTATAGCGATCGCCCTCGCCGTCCTGCTGCGGAATACAATGATTATGAAGCTAGAGGCAAAGCTAATCGGGGTAATACTAATCGGGGTAATAACAGTAGCTATGATGCTCCACCCCGTCGTCCTGGGTACGATGATTCTTACAGTAGTCCAGACCCCTATGCACCCAGAAGAGAAGCCCCCAGAACCCGTCGCAACAGTCGTAACGGTCGTGACGAATTTTCTCCCCAAGACCGTTACAATGGTCGCAATACTTCACGGGATATTCCCTACGAAAACGACTGGGATGATGATGATGAATGGTTCTAAGGCAACCAACTACTGATGTCGCGATCGCTCCTCTAGATAATTACTGACTACCAACTACTAACTACCAACCACTAAAATATGCAGGAAGTGCGTAACTATTATGAAATGCTGGGCGTTGATAAAAATGCCCCTAGTAATGAGATTAAAAGAGCTTATCGCACATTAGCCATTAAATATCATCCCGATCGCAACTTGGGAAACAAAGCTGCTGAAGAAAAATTTAAAGACATCAATGAAGCCTACGAGGTGCTATCAGACCAAACTAGGCGTGTACAATATGACCAAACCATCAGCCGTAAAAAAGCTGCTTCTTTCGCCAACTTCGGACGCAATAATCGCTCATCCCCTAGGGGGAGTACTGCCCAACGTTCCCGCGTTAGGGTAGACAGCCAGGATTATCGTCCTGGCACGACCAAAAGAGAAAGGGTCGTATCTTCTCGTCCTCCCCGTAGAGATATTGAGGCTAAGTTAACTCTGGGTTTAGATGAAGCCTATCGAGGCGGTAAAAGAAAAATTCGCTTAGAAGACGGTAGATCCTTAGAGGTAGATATGCCTACGGGAATGATTAACGGGCAGCGCATTCGCCTCAAAGGTCAGGGAATTGAAGGAGGAGATCTGTATCTTAAGATTACCGTGGCGCGACATCCCTTTTTTGAGATCCAAGGAGAGAATATTTATTGCCAAGTTCCCGTGACACCGACAGAAGCAATCTTAGGTAGTGCGATCGAAGTTCCTACGATTGATGGTCTAGTCAAGGTTAGCGTTCCTAATGGAGTGCGATCGGGTCAAAGGTTACGTCTGGCTAACAAAGGTTATTTTGGTCAATCAGGAAACCGAGGCGATCAGCTAGTAGAAATTCAAATTGTCACCCCCAAGGAAATTACCCCAGCTGAAAAGGAACTATACGAGAAACTGCGGGAATTGGAACAGTTTAATCCTCGTCAAAATATGATTAAAAGTTTGTAGTGCCTTGGCTTGAAGTATTGGTATTTAGTTATTCTAGCTGTTTTCAGTCAGATACAACCTAGACTTATTTAAGGTATTTAAAGTAATAGAATCAAACTCCAACCTTAACTAATCAACATTTAAGACTGATGCGATGTGCCACAGCGCACTAATTGACTATCACCAACACTCAAAGCCAACCAATTTTACCGATACTGAAATTATTCAAAATGATTCCCAGACGATATGCAAGAATCAAGCAGGTTCTCGATCGCCGACAGCCAGATTTAACGGTTTTGACCGAAGACGTTCATAAACCTCATAACTTATCAGCTATTATTCGTACTTGCGATGCAGTAGGAGTTTTTGCCGTACACGCCGTCAACCGTCACAGCAATACCCCAACTTATTCTCAGGTGGCTCAGGGAAGCGAAAAATGGGTCAAGCTATCTTCTCATTCTGATATTAAAACTGCAATCAAACATCTACAGCAGCAGCACAGAGTTTATGCTGCTCATTTAAGCGATACGGCAGTTGACTATCGTCAAATAGACTATACTCAGCCTACGGCTATTCTTTTAGGTACGGAAAAATGGGGTGTGACCCCAGAAGCTGCGGGTTTAGTAGACGGACACATTATTATTCCCATGCAGGGAATGGTACAGTCGCTCAATGTCTCTGTGGCTAATGCAGTAATTTTATTTGAGGCTCAACGCCAAAGGTTACAGGCCGGCTTGTACGATCGCGTTCGTTTGGATCCAGAAACCTATAGAAGAGTCCTGTTTGAATGGGGTTATCCCGATATTGCTGCGCTGTACCATCGCCAGGGAAAACCCTATCCCCGCCTAGGAGAACAAGGAGAGATACTTTACCGCGAATGAAAAGATCCTTATTTTGTCCTGGGTAACTACTCTCTGGGAGCGCAAATCTTGCACTCTGAAAAAATATCTAAACCTCGTCTACATAGAGAACTGGAGTTTTACAAATTAAGCAAACTAGGTATAAAACAAATTAAAAAACAGAAGATACTTACTACTTATAGCGAAGTCCTAAAGGATACACTTCGCTATGTATCCCTTTAGGGACTACTTACTACTTACTACTTGCGAACAGATATTTTAAAAACTCCTGGTTTCAAACTGGATGCGGTTTAATTGCCTGTAGCTAGTTTGTTATTAAGACCTACTACTCCAAAATTAAACCAAAGAAGAATATAACTATCTTATTAGCAGTTTTCAAATCTTCTTCTGGAGTTTTTTGACTACAGAGCGATCGCTGGCAACTAATTTATAAAGTCAGAGGAAGCTCTTGGCTACCAAAGCTAGAGAACGCGTCATCGCAAAACTAACAATTTTGGACTTAAATGTAAAGTTTACTTCTAAATTACTCCCAAAAAAATCTAACTCAAAGCATTCTCTAAACATTTAATCGTGAAAGATGACGATAAGCTAATAAACTAAAGAAAAAATTTTTAGCCGAGAATATGACCGATATTTATACATTGACCTGGAATTGGCTGAGTAGTTCGCCTTTTATTGCTGCTGCTACAGAAGCTGCTACGGAAGCTGCTACGGAGTCCGATGCAGAAGAGGGGACTTTAGTACTAGCAGGAGTTTTGCTTAGTCTGGTTATCATTTATTTTGCTAGTAAGCTGGGAGGTGAAGTGTGTTCCCGAATTAATTTACCTCCAGTGTTGGGAGAATTAGTTGGCGGAGTACTAGTGGGTATTTCTGCGTTTCATCTCCTGGTTTTTCCAGAAAGCGGTAGTTTGCCAGAAGACTCTGTGATCATGGGCTTACTTCAAAGCACCGCAGGGTTGCCCCCAGAATCTGCCACTTCGGTGTTTACTAGTCAAAGCGAGGTAATTACCTTACTTTCGGAATTGGGAGTAATTATTCTCTTATTTGAAATTGGCTTGGAGTCTGACCTCAAAGAATTAATCCGCGTCGGTCCGATCGCTGCGGTTGTAGCAGTAGTAGGGGTAGTTGCTCCTTTTGTTGCGGGAACAGCAGGCTTGGTTTATATTTTTCATACTCCTGTAGTACCTGCGGTGTTTGCAGGGGCTGCTTTAACCGCTACCAGTATCGGGATTACCGCCAAAGTATTAGCGGAGTTGGGACAGCTAAGTTCAGAAGAAGGTCAAATTATTATTGGTGCTGCGGTACTAGATGATATTTTGGGCATTGTTGTTCTAGCTGTAGTGGCGAGTCTGGTGAAAACTGGAGAAATTCAGGTTACTAACATCATCTATCTGGTCATCAGTGCTGCGGTGTTTTTGATTGGTTCAATTTTACTAGGTCGTTTGATTAGTCCTGCGATCGTCGGGTTAGTTAACGAAATGAAAACCCGTGGTGAAGTATTGTTAACTGGTCTGGTGTTTGCCTTTGTATTGTCTTATATTGCTACCGTGATTAATCTCGAAGGAATTTTAGGGGCGTTTGCTGCGGGACTAATTTTGGCAGAAACCGATAAACGAAAGGAATTAGAAGAACAAATAATTCCCGTCGCCGATTTTTTTGTGCCGATCTTTTTTGTCTGTGTAGGTGCCAAAACCGATATCAGCGTACTCGACCCTACCGTACCTAGTAACCGTGAAGGACTAATTATTGCCACATTTTTAATTTTGGTTGCTATCCTGGGTAAAGTAATTACGGGATTCACCGTATTTGGTAATCCAGATTTAAACAAACTGGCAATTGGTGTCGGGATGATTCCTAGAGGAGAAGTTGGCTTGGTTTTTGCGGGAGTGGGTTCAGCTAGCGGAGCTTTATCAGAAGCAACAGAAGCAGCCATTATTGTCATGGTAATCGCGACTACGTTTGTTGCACCTCCTTTGTTGCGATTAGTGTTTAAAGAAACAGACATTGGTCAACCAGTAGACGAAGTTCAAAAATAGCAACATAATTGGGCATAATCAAGCGAAGCTCATAACAAAAACATTGAATAGTTTCCTTAATGATTAACCTAAAGTAATTTATGAAACCTAATCGCTTCTGTTTACGTCTCGATAGATCAAACTTTGAGAATGGGTATTATAGGGTTCTAATGGGATTGACTGAAGATATTATCGGGTCTACATTATTCTTTCCGAAGCAGTTTGATTGGGTACTATATCGTTGGTACTTATTATGTTGCAGATGGAAGTCTTGGCTAACCGTATCCAAAAGATCAGTTACCTACTTTGTGTGAGGAGCAATAATTGTGAGATTTCACTGGCTATTATCGGGTTTTATCGGTGCTTTTCTGTTCTGTTCCCCTGCAAAAGCAGGAAAAATAATCTCATGGGAATTTGAAGAACAAGATAACAATCTGGTTTTCATAACCGATGAGGGAGTACAGCCTGAAGCAGAGTTGTTGAGTAATCCTACTCGTTTGGTAATCGATCTGCCAGGAACAATTCTGGGTAGGGAAACTGTCAAAGAAAATTACCAGGGAGCGGTTAGAGGGTTTCGGATCGGGCAACCAGAACCAGATACTTCTCGTATTGTGGTGGAATTTGCTCCTGGCTATACTATTGACCCAGACGACATCGAGTTTCGTGGTATTTCTCCTACTCACTGGACTGTAGAAATCCCTCAGCCTGAAGTCTCACGAGTGGCTTTATCTGGAGATGACGATCGCGAGGTACTAGATTTACCTCAGGTAGAAATGCCATCTACTTTACCAGGATTGGAGGAAGCTAGTGCTTCTATCACCACTGATAGTTCTCCTTACATCAAAGCTACCAAAAATGGTTTTTACATCGGGATCGATGGCAACCGCAAAATAAAAATTGAGTCGGAGAGAAACGGCGATCGCATTGACTTTTTTCTTGAAGGAATTACTCTTCCCCCCGATTTGGTTTCTCAGTCGGTTGCGGTCAATCAATATGGTGTGTCTACCATTGAATTTGAGCAACCCGATGATGAACAAGCAGTAATGAGTTTGACCGTAGCGGAAGATAGTCCCGACTGGCTAGCTACTTTCAGCCGTATTAAAGGGTTGTTGTTAGTACCTAGAGGAGACTTACCTACTGCTACTGCGACCGCCAACGCTCCTGAAAATTCGACTTCTGAAGCCATAGCTGTCGAAGCTATTAAACCAGAACGAAATGAATTTAACCAGATTGATGAGATTGAACTAACCAATGAAAATTCGGAACTGCTAATTCATGCTGATGACAAGTTGTCGGCAGTTGCATCTAGACAAAGTAACGGTATTTATCAAATTACTATTGATCGCGCGGAGCTAGCGGAAGATTTTAAAGGACCCCAACTAGAAGCAGGCAGTCCTATTTCTGAATTAAAGGTACGTCAGGAAGATTTTGGGGTGGTTCTAGAAATTACTACTAGATTGAGATATCGACTAGGACAGCTTAGTTCACAAGAGCAACAGCTGGCTTTACCGATTGAGGTCGGTGTCTCTCCTCCACCCTTAAACGACGCGCCTTTATTACCTCCAGGATTTGCCAAAGCTCCTAAAGACCGTCCATTTCAACGGGTCATTCCTCCCGTTCCAGTAGGCGATCGCCCTAGAGTCGTGATCGATGCGGGTCATGGCGGAAAAGATCCAGGCACTGTTGGAATCGGCGGGACTCAAGAAAAAGACATAGTATTGCCAATTTCTCTAGATGTGGCAGAGATCTTGAGAAAGCAGGAAATTGAGATCATCATGACCAGGGATACTGACAACTTTATCAGCCTTGAGGGCAGAACCGATCTGGCTAATGACATCGATGCCGATTTGTTTGTCAGTATTCACGCCAACGCAATCAATCTCAGTCGCCCCGATGTTAATGGTCTAGAGACTTATTACTACAAAAGCGGTCGTCGCCTAGCAGAAATAATTCACTGGAGCATTCTCAACGGAGTCAAGATTGATAATCGCAACATTCGCCGAGCTAGATTTTATGTTCTCAGACATTCAACTATGCCCGCCGTATTAGTAGAGGTAGGGTTTTTGACTGGTGCGGTCGATGCTGCTCGCCTTAAAGACCCCGATTATCGTCGCCAAATGGCAGAGGCGATCGCTAGGGGAATAGTGGAATATATTAAACAAAACAATCTATAACTTATAAACTTATAAATTTATAAATATTTGAACTGTAATGACGAGTCGCCTTAAGATCACTGACTTTTGCCAAATTACGGGGAAAAATAACTATTAAAACTCAAATAATGACAAAAAAATCAGAACTAAGGATCGGCTTGTTTGACAGTGGGGTTGGAGGATTGACGGTATTAAGGGAAATGTACCGCCAAATGCCCACCGAATCTCTACTTTATTTTGCCGATTCGGCTCGTTTACCCTACGGAACGCGATCGCCCCAGGAGATCTTACGATTTGTCCGCGAAATTCTTGACTGGATGTGTAGCCAAGATGTCAAAATGATTATTATGGCTTGTAATACAAGTTCTGCCTTGGCATTAGAAATAGTCAGAAAAGAATACGACATACCTATTTTAGGAGTTATTCTTTCTGGAGCAAAAGCTGCGGTCAAAAGAGGAAGGCGAATTGGGGTAATTGCCACTTCTGCTACTGCCAAAAGCCAGGCTTATTCTCAGGCAATTAAAGAAATCAATCCTCAGACTCAAGTATGGGAAATTCCCTGTCCTAAATTTGTTCATTTAATTGAGCAAAACCAACTATATACCAACTACACTAGGCAGGTAGCTCGACAATATCTACAGCCTCTTTTAGAACAGAAGATCGATACTTTAGTTTATGGGTGTACTCACTACAGACATCTAGAAAAGACTATTCGCCACCTATTACCTGTTTCGGTTCAAATTATCGATCCAGCAGAACATATCGTAACGGCTGCGGAGAAAGAATTGTCTCTGTTAGGATTACGTAACGATCAATGCGCCTTACCGACTCGTTTTTGCGTTAGCGGTTCGGTTCGGCAATTTGCTAACCTATCTCAACAATGGCTTGGTTACTATCCTCAAGTCCAGCAAATTTTATTCAAACCATCATTAGAAATGCTGACTCTTTACCCGAAGAACAGCTATCGAAAAATTTAAATTCGCTCTGCATCAGTCTTGACCAACAAACCATTGATGGCAGCAGGAAACCTGGGAATAAAGCACACCTCAAGCAAGGCTGATTGAGGTGTGCTGCTTCATTTTATGATGACACGATAGGGTGTCGATCGCTCCTCCAAGGAACAAGAAGAGTGGCTCAGTAAACTATGACTCAGGGAGTCGGAATTTGCCGATTTTTGTCTTCAGAGCTGGGGGAATCGTCTTGGGAAATCTGCATTTCAGCTATTTTTAACAAACCATAGATAATTAACAGGTAAACAAAAGCAAAAAATAAGATAAAAACGGGCAAATTTGTAAAGTTCATCGGCTGTGAGTATTGGTGCGAACTGCTTTTGAGCGAGTGAGTGTTTAAAAATTAAGTATGAGAGCAAACGCGGTAGTTATCTAAAACAACTACCAAATATTTGTTGCTATCAGCATTGGACAATAGCTTGGCTAGCTATGTGTAATGAGTTTTGATTTCGCGCAAAACTGCAACGTTATCAAGAAATTAACTGAGAATAACTACGATTAGAAATTAATTATTAGATAGCAAAATGTATTTTTGGTTTCAAACCAAGATATCTGCTATTTTCGTTTTTAGTCCTCACAACCGTCAACAAGACTTCTTAGCTAATTAGCCGAGAGTCTGCTTTCTTCGTAGCATTCGTCAATAGTGGTGATCGGTTTAGACAGAGCAAACTTGCCTTTGATGCAGAGCAGCTTATAGCATCTCCGCCAAATTATAGTGAACCAGATCCAGCCAGGCGCAACTTTAAGATTAACGAAAGCTTTTCTGATTAAAAGCTAGGCGTACTGCTAGTAAAGATTATACAGTTTGATGGACTAATAATCACCCAATAGCTGCATTGTTTGAGAAAACAATTAGTTGGGCGATCGCTTGACCGCAGAATTTGGCTATTGCTGACAACCTCTTGATATTAAATACTTATAAAATGCTGGTCAAAGGCTCACTTTCCTAATAGTTGAGAAGTTAATAGTTGGTTATTAGCAGAGCTTCCCTTAAAATAAGTACAATAATATGTAAAGTTTCTTAAATAAAAATAATTGCCACACCTGGCTTAACAATGACATCTTCTACTACTTCCTTATTAGCACCCGTCGAAAACGATTTGAAGGTTCTGACAGACAACCTCAAGCGACTGATTGGTGCGCGTCATCCTATTTTGGGTACTGCTGCCGAACACTTGTTTGATGCTGGAGGCAAGCGAATTAGACCAGCAATTGTCTTATTAGTCTCTCGTGCAACCACGTCAGACCACAATTTAACCGAGCGTCATCGCCGTTTAGCAGAAATTACAGAAATGATTCATACTGCTAGTTTAGTACATGATGATGTGGTAGACGAAGCAGATTTGCGTCGTAATGTAAAAACGGTTAACAGTTTGTTTGATAATAAAATTGCTGTATTAGCTGGGGATTTTCTCTTTGCTCAATCATCTTGGTACTTAGCTAACCTAGACAACTTGCAGGTGGTGAAACTGCTGTCGGAAGTAATTAAAGATTTTGCTGATGGAGAAATCTTACAAAGTATCAATAGTTTTGATATCGATGCTTCAATCGATTCTTATCTCGACAAGACCTACTATAAAACTGCTTCTTTGATGGCAAATAGTGCCAAAGCTGCTGCGGTATTAAGCGATAGTGAACCTGAAGTAATAGAAAACTTATATAATTATGGTCGCAATTTGGGTCTAGCTTTTCAGATTGTCGATGATATTTTAGATTTCACCAGTTCAACTGAAGTATTGGGCAAGCCAGCAGGATTAGATTTAGCCAGTGGCAAACTAACTGCCCCCGTATTGTATGCTCTCAAGCAGCAGCCCTATTTAGAAATTCTGATCGAACGAGAATTTTCCGAACCAGAAGATTTGAGCAAAGCCTTAGAACTAATTAAAAATAGTGACGGAATCGATCAAGCCCGTCAGTTAGCTTACGATCACGCTCGTAGGGCAGCACAAAATTTGAGCTGTTTGGCTGCTTCAGATTCAACCAAAGCACTAAGTAAGTTAACTGATTACGCGGTCAGTCGTTTATATTAATCTGAGTTAATTAAGGAGTTGGGGCAAGTGTCATCCAAACAAACTATTCTAGTTACTGGCGGTGCTGGCTACATCGGATCTCATGCTGCGTTAGCTCTCAAAAACGCAGGTTATGAAGTAATAATTTTAGATAACCTATCCTATGGGCATCAAGAAATAGTCGATCGTGTACTCCAGGTAAAGCTAGTGATTGGTGATACGAGCGATCGCGCTTTATTAGATCGGTTGTTTACTACCCACAAAATTGATGCGGTGATGCACTTTGCTGCTTACATAGCGGTGGGCGAATCGGTAAAAGAGCCAGGAAAATACTACCGTAACAACGTCGCCAGCACCCTCAATCTTTTAGAAGCAATGTTGGCACACGGCACAAATAAGATTGTCTTTTCCTCTACCTGTGCGGTATATGGAATGCCAAAAGAAATACCCATGAGCGAAAATCATCCCCATAACCCCCTGAGTCCTTATGCAGCCAGCAAGGATATGGTTGAGCGTCTTTTAAAGGATTTTGATATTGCTTTTAATTTAAAGTCCGTAGTATTTCGCTACTTCAATGCCTGTGGTGCAGATCCTGGCGGTTTGTTGGGTGAGGATCATACTCCAGAAACTCATTTAATCCCTCTGGCTTTGTTGACTGCTCTCAAAAAGCGCGAAACTTTGTATATTTTTGGCACAGATTACGATACCCCCGATGGGACTTGTGTGCGAGATTATATCCACGTCAACGATTTAGCCGATGCTCATGTTTTGGGACTAAAATATTTACTATCGGTCGGAAAATCAGAAGTATTCAACTTGGGTAATGGTAACGGTTTTTCAGTTAGAGAAGTAATTGAAACCGCTCGTGAGGTAACTGGTTTAGAAATCCCCGCAATTGAAAGCGATCGCCGTGAGGGAGACGCTCCTATTTTAGTCGGTAGCAGCGACAAAGCGAGAAATATGCTGGGCTGGAATCCGCAATATGCCGATCTCAAAAAAATTATTAGTCATGCTTGGCAATGGCATCAGAACAGACACAAAGACAGGTGATGTCGGGTTCGGATAGTTAAAATGAAGGGATGAAGTAGGGAGTAAGACAGGGTGACGAGGTGACGAGGAGACTGGGCGAAGTAACAAGTAATAAGTAGGGAGTAGGGAGTAGTAAGTAGTGAATGGTAACAAAAAATGTCCTAACAATTTTGCATACTGCTATAAGAAGTAAAAAGTAAGCAAGAATAAATAAATGCCATGATGGTTCGTAGAGAAGTTAACTCACAAATCTACTGGACTGGTTCTAAGTTGTTGGTTGGGGTTGCGCTGAGTTTACTCGTCTCTGGCTGTGGCGAAAGTAAGTACACTCAATGCGAACAAATTTTTCGGATTGTCCGTAATGTCACTGAAAATAGTCAGGATGTTAACTACAACACTAAAGACGGACAACCTACGGAAATGAACAGCTGGTTACAAGCTGCCAGCATGATGAACACCGCAGCAGATCGCCTTCAAGCCTTACAGATTAATAACGGCGACTTGAGCGAATACCAGAACCAATTTGCTATCGTTTATCGTAGTTATTCTCAGGCTACTTATGATGCAGTCCAAGCTAGAGAAAATCAAAACCTTGAGGCTCTTAAGTCTGCCAGAAATGATGCAGCAACAGCAGGACAGATGCAGCAACAGCTAATCAAAGAAATCAATGCTTATTGTCTGGATCAATAACGTGTACTGTTAGTGGTTAGTGGTTAGGGATTAGGAGAGTGCATTTAGTAGCGTCAGGTCGTAAAATTGCTTATTACTTCCCCATCTCCCTCTGCTTCCTCTTCTTCCCATGCTTGCTATTTGCGACGAATACGAACTTTTTTCTGAGGGTTTTGCTTTCTAATCCAGCCGAGAAACTTCTGCATTTTTGGTTCTGACTTTAGTTTATCGATAGAATTGAGATGTTTGGCTAGTTCCAAATTGGAATAAAGAACATGGATTTGTCGATGGCAGGGGGAACAAATATCAATAGTTGGGCCAGAATCAGCCTGTTTGCGTTTTACTGTTTGCTTGGGAATGAGATGATGAACCGTTAGCTGTTTAACATCGCGATCGCATAATTGACAGGGCATACTCTAAAAATAATTTTTAAATTGAACCAATACTATTTATCTTTAGTCTAAAGAATAAGAACTAAATATTTCTAGGAAAGATGAGCGAAGTGTTAGCTAGTGAACAAGCTAGTACAGCAGATGTAGAATCAGAAACAGGAGTGCAGACAGAACGCGAGTTAATTTTACTTTGTCAACAAGGCGATCGCGCTAGTTTTCGTCTGCTCTATCAACGTTACCAGCAGCGCGTCCGCTCGACTCTCTATCAACTTTGTGGCACATCTTCATTAGACGATCTGGTGCAGGAGGTTTTTCTCAAGGCTTGGAAAGGCTTACCTAAATTAAAGAAAACTAAATATTTTTCCACCTGGCTTTATCGTATCAGTTGGAATGTGGCGACGGATCGGCGACGCAAGTTAGCCAAAGCTCAAGAAAAGAGCGGTCTTGATGATAGTTGGAATCAAGATCGGCTAAACTATGAGAAAGATTTGTTTAAGGTTCAAGATACGCCAGATTTGATGCACCTGCACTATCAAGATTTGGTACAGCGCGGTTTAGACAATTTAAGTTTCGATCACCGTGCAGTATTAGTTTTACACGATCTCGAAGACTTGCCCCAAAAACAGGTAGCCGAAATTTTAGATGTACCTGTAGGTACAGTTAAATCTCGTTTATTCCACGCTAGAAACTTGTTTAAAAAGTTTTTGGAACAACAGGGAATATCTTTTTAAATTTAAATATAACCAGCCATATTATGAGCAATTTACCTAACGATCATCGGAACAATCTCGTATCTTTTTTGCGACAAAACAAACCAATACCGCCATTAGCTAGACCCAATTTAGAACAGAGAATTATCGACTCTTTAGAACCGAGAGTCAAAAAGAAGCGTTATCTTAATACGTGGACAATTCCTAGTGCAATTGCTACGGGATTTTTATTTACTTCCGTTAACTTTGGTTTGAGAACTCCCCGTGTGGCGATCGAACCAAAAGACCTGGAAAACTTTTTGGTCAAGAATTGGCAAAATACTTTAGATAACTACAATTATGCTGTCGTAGAAGAAACCGAGGCTCATTGGCTTTTACCCACCGTTGCTCAACCCCAGCCTACAATGTCTGTTTCCGCACAGTAAATTATGATTAATTTTTAAAATCAGTTTATAAATTTATATTTCTCTTTCTAAAAAATGATTTTTCAATTGCTAATTAGACGACGGCAATATCTATTAACTATAGTTGCCATCGTACTTTCTATTATCTATAGCTTTCCTGTTTTTGCTGTTTCCACCCCATTGTCTTTAAACAAGCACCGACATTCAATAACTCAAACCATCGTTGCAGATGGCTCTTTTCCCGAAGAACGCAAAGAATCTTTTAATATATTCGAGCGATTAAATTTAACCGTTGAACAACAGCAGCAGATCAAACAAATCCATCGCCAATATAGACAACAGATACGCAGAAAAAAAAATAGTCTGGCTAAACTACAGCAGCAGCTATCAGACATGATGGTGGGGACAGAACCAATAGAAGTGTTAAGAGCCAAGAACCAACAGGTAGTATCTTTGCGCCAAGAAATAAACACGTTGCGTTTTGAGAGTATGTTAGCTACCAGAGAAATACTAACTCCTCAGCAGCGACAAAAGTTTCGAGAATTAGCAAACTCAAGATTATCTCGTTAAGGGAAAAAACAATTTAGCTAAATATATGATAAATTATAAATTGCCGACAACACAGTTGAATACGCGGATGTGGTGGAATTGGTAGACACGCACGCTTGAGGGGCGTGTGGCTCACGCCTTGCGAGTTCGATTCTCGCCATCCGCACTACTCTACAGCACAAATAAAACAAGAGTTACAAACTCGTCACATAACCAATACACAAAGACTCTACTCAGAATTTACTCACAAGGGGAAACAATACATCGAATTAGGGTGACATAGTAGTAAAGGAAATAAATTGTTACAGCATGGGCATGGGCTTCTAAGCAGCCTGCATCCCTTATATATCAACATCTGTAACCCACTGTTTAACCCACTCTAGATATTCTGGTGACAACCTAAACCATTCCCCTCTTATTCTTCTATGCCCTAACATCCTATGAATCCTTCTCTCAACTTCACGAGCAGAGCGGGACACACAATAGATAATATGCTGAATACTTAATGTGTCACTAGAGCCTGTCTGTAGGGCTTTTAAACGTCGATAAGGGTCAACAGTGTCTAAATCCTATCTTGTACCGATTTGACTGCCCTTGCTGGATGAAATACACGAACTCAATATCATCCTCTGCTATCTCATAGTCAAACCCTGGAAAGTATATAAATCTCATTGGTAAACCGTTGCTAACTACTTAGGCGCGTCAAACGGCTACAACCCTTAATATATAAGGCTTTCAATAGGTTATAATGAAGGAGTATATATAGAGAAATAAAGACAATGGGAACTAGTCAGAGCGGTACAGAAATGTATCAGAAACAGTTAAGGAATTTGAGGCGTGCAGGTGCTTTACCTGGTAGAGTCCAAATTGATATCAGAGGGATGATGATTAGATGTGCAGTTGCTTTCTATATGTATGATAC
The DNA here is from genome assembly GCA_015207195.1 of Pleurocapsales cyanobacterium LEGE 10410. GTDB lineage: Bacteria > Cyanobacteriota > Cyanobacteriia > Cyanobacteriales > Xenococcaceae > Waterburya. The sequence continues at coordinate 1,510 of JADEXJ010000125.1, read as the reverse complement.
AGAGGCTGATTTTAATACAGATTTCAATGCTGCAATCGCTGAGATAGAGTCACAAACAGGACACACATTTACTCAAACATAAGGAGAATTAAAACAATGGAAGACGTTAAAAAGGTAATTGAAGCTACTGTTAAGCAGTCGTCAGGTGAAGTAATTTTTAGTACTTATTTAGCATCAAACGGTGTTGAACTAGATTCTAGTGACTTCCTTGAAGGTTTACTTGAACCTCTAGAAGAATTTGACATAGAAGATTTACACGGAATAACAATTACAATCACCTCCTAAGAAACAAATTAAACAGAGTTAGGCTGAGGAACAAGGGTAAAGCCGAGTTGGTCAGCTTTTCGCTGAAGATTATTGAGAACTCGTTGTTGATACTGTTGCTCATAAACATCAACTCCAGGGTCTTGGTATTCTCCACCTTTAGTCCAAAGACAATAAAAAATACGAGCTAATTTATGAGCTGTAGCGGTGATAGCTTTAGGCGACCCCAAACGAGCGCGTAAACGACGAAAAAAAGCACCGTTAGCACTTTGACTTCTACTTAAAGCGTTGCCAGCGAGGCGAAAAGCATTAGCGGCGCGGTTGACTACGTGCCTAGTCCGAGAACTTTGAACTTTGCCTCCGCTAATCCGACTACCAGGACATAAACCCAGCCAAGAGGTAAAGTGCTTGACTGTCGGAAATCGACTCGGATCTAAGCCCACTTCTGAGAGAATAGTTTGAACCGTAAGAACTCCTAATCCATCAATCCGAGTAAAATCGACACCACTAATACGATGAAGATGACTTTTTAAATCAAAAGCTGGTTCATTCCCACAACATTTCTTCTTTGGTGAAGACTTTTTTTCTGATTCAAGTTTTTCTGGTTCAATTTGAGAATCAAAACTGCTCAAATACTCTTCAATTTGTCGGTCGCACTGAGATATCTGTTGTTGATATATTTCGTACAATTGCAATTCTTGTTCTAGAACAAAAAGATGTTCCCTTCGATAATCTCCCACCAGAGCAGCAGCTATTTCTTCAGTCGTACGACGAATACGACCATCTTTGAAAGAAGCTAGTTGTTGGGGATTTCTTTCTCCTGCTAGGATGGCACGGATAATTTTCAGACCCGTTTTACCCGTAATATCGCTAATTACTCGATGCAGTTGAAGATTCATTTGAGTTAAAGCTTTTTGCATCCGTTGAACATGAGTCCCAGCACTACGAATTAAATTATCTCGATGACGAATATAGCTTCGCAGAATGCAAATCTCATCTTGAGGACGAAATGAACCTGCTAGTAATCCATAACTATGGAGTTGTTGTAACCATTGACAATCAAGTACATCGCTGATGTCCGCGTCGTTTAAGTTCGCAACCAAGAGGAAACATCGTATTTACAGCGGTTTGCATCTAAATATGGGACAATCAAGCATTGTAAAAGTAGATCGTAAATGAAAGCTTATTCGGTGGATTTTCGAGAAAAAATAGTCAGTGCGATCGAGAAAGGAGATAGTTCAGTCAG
>JADEXJ010000382.1 GCA_015207195.1 Pleurocapsales cyanobacterium LEGE 10410 | reverse complement strand
TTATCGTTTTGTATCATGGCTCAATCACAATATAGACGTTTTTACTGCTTATAAAGCTAGTTTGGGGTTTGTTTGGGCTTGATTTTTGTTTAAGTCCCGATAACAAACATTTATCCCCTATAAATTTGAGTAATTTTGTCTGAAACTTATTCTTTTGCTCCTATTGGTTGGCAAGGCATCTCTTTGCGCCTGGGTATGGCGTTAGTAGTCGGTCTGATTATCGGCTTGGAAAGAGAACTTAAAGACAAACCAGCAGGGTTGAGAACAAATATGCTGGTTAGTTTTGGTTCGGCTTTGATAGTTCTGGTTCCGATTGAAATAGGTGCAGCCGAGCAGAATTTAGATGTATTAGGTCGAGCTATTTCTGGTGTAATTAGCGGAGTTGGTTTTATTGGTGGCGGTACGATTTTACGTGAGTCGAGAGTAAAAGGCTTGACTTCAGCTGCTGCAATTTGGATATCTGCTGCTCTGGGTATTACTATCGGTACTGGTTTATGGATTTTGGGTTTAGCAGGAGCTATTGTCACTTGGATTATCCTGCGCGTGGTAGATAAATGGGAACAACACCTTTAAATTACAATCTCACCCAAAGTCAGAGATTACTCCGCCGTCCCCAACACCTCGATTGGATATGCCGAACTAAATTCGGCATCCCTCTCGGTCATTCGAGGATAAATAAAACGACGGAGCCTTCTTACGAAAGTTGCTCATGGGGGAAACCCCCAAGACCGCACTTTCGCGCTGCTCTGACCGTTGGTTAATCACGCCCAATTAGAGTTGAAAAACATCGACAAAAATTTGCTTATCCTTTCTTAGTCTTTGCTGGTTGGGAGAATCGTAAAAAACCATCAAACTATCGTCGGTTGTTAAATAAGAATATAAAGCCAATCCTTCTGCGTGGTCAGATCCTATAGTAAAAGGTAAATCGAATAGAGAAACCAGATCCTCATTATCCTGAGAATGAATCAAGTCATCGAGGTTTTCTAAAGCATCTTGCCAACAAAAAATCTGCATTTCTCCTTCTAGATCCATAGTCGAACCTGCCAGAATAATAATATCGCTACCTCTAAGACATAGTTCTCTTACGCCCAAACCATTAAGATCGAGGAAATGTTTTTTGTATTTTTCTCCATTGTCGCCAATTTCTTTAAAGGAAAGTAGACCTGGTTTAGTTAATTCAGTTTCCAACTCTAAAATAATTGCCCACCCCCGTAATAC
>JADEXJ010000381.1 GCA_015207195.1 Pleurocapsales cyanobacterium LEGE 10410 | reverse complement strand
TAATCGTTTCACGTTCACCTCCAAACTTAATATATACGGATTCACCTGTCTGAATTTTATCAGCCTTTTCCCTTGTTTCCAAGTTTCCTAAATGAAGTACATGTTCCAGTTCCATCATTGGGTTATATATAAAAATGTATGGTAATGCTCTATAACCTATAGCTAAATAACCCTCATTATTCGTTGAAAACTCAATTCGATTAAGCGCAAGTGGTTGCTCACCAGGCATCATGATCACCGGCATTAATTCTTTGATTTTGTTGTTTGACCGGGTTTCATATACATCTATCAATTTGTCTTTATATATACTTCTGTCATGAACATATAATAAATGGTTTTTTAACTCTAAATTCTTACCGATTGGAGTCGGCTGCCCTTCAAAACTATATAAGTAATTGAAATTCTTGTCCAGCACTTGTATTCGCAAATTTTGAGTATCATATACATAAAAGTGATTTCCGTCTGTGACCAGGTCGGTCGGAGTCATAAATTCCCCGGGACCCCGGCCTTCTCTTCCATATTTTCCTCGATAGTTTAAATTCTTATCAAATTTGAAAATCGCATGCTGGGCACGGTCCAGCACATAATAAAAGTTCACGTCTTCTACAATGCTAACCGGGCGGGAAAGTATCTGATCAGATACCCTCAGATTCGAACCATCAATCATGAAAGAAAGAGTTACTTCTCTTTCCGGTACGTTGTCTATGGTAACTACATTCGGTTCTACATTCCCTGAAATTGACTGAACTATCCAATCAATACGGTCTTGTAAAGGATTATTGGATTTCTTATTACAGGAAAATAATGTTATTGAAAGAATTGCAATTGTCAAGATTTTCATATCTCCCCACTTTTTTTAAATCAAAAAAAAAGTGGGGAATTTGTCAATATCCTCAATGAAAATTGAACAATTAAGGAAAGTATATAAACATAATATCTTATGGTTCATCTTATGTTTTAAAATCGACTTTATTTGCCTGAATTCATTAGAATATTTCCCGATCGAGTCATCAGCAATAATCGCGTAACCTATGACTTCGAACGCCTGATGGAAGACGCCACCCTGCTGAAGTGTTCCGAGTTCGGTGAGGAGATCGTCGGCAATATGTAAACAGATCCTTCTAACATTCAACATAAAAAGCCTCCCGGATGACCCTTCGGGAGGCTTTTTATGTTTATCTGAATCCCGCATACCCATGTAGTGTACAGCTCGGCAGACTTC
>JADEXJ010000124.1 GCA_015207195.1 Pleurocapsales cyanobacterium LEGE 10410 | reverse complement strand
ATACCAATTTGCGTGCAGAGACGTAACTTTGATAAGGTAGTTAACTTGAAGATTTAGATGGTCAAAAAATTGTGTCTAGAGTCAGTCGAGTTTTACCGCATCTATCAGTAGAAGAAGTGAAGCAAAAGATTAAAACCGCCACTAGCTTTTGCCGACAACAGAAGTGGCTCATTGTTTACAATGCTTTGGTTGACCCCCGTCCTGCCGTGGAAATTGCATTACATACAGGCACCAGTAAACGTACTGTCCATCAAGTCATCTCGGACTACAATCGAAAAGGGGCCGAAGCGATCGAGACTCCAGGAAAGGGAGGAAGACGGCGTGGCTACATGTCTTTTGCTGAGGAAAAAAAGTTTCTCACTCCATATCTGGATTTAGCTCAGAAAGGACTAATTACGACTGTCACCAAGATCAAATGCGCCTATGAAGCCGAAATAGGTCAGAAGGTTCATAAAAGCACGATTTATCGTCTGCTCAAACGTCACGAATGGCGTAAGGTTATGCCTCGCTCTCACCATCCTGATGCAGATTTTGAGGAGCAAGAAGAATTCAAACAACAGTTTCCTAACTTAGTAGAGGAAGCTTTGAAAACTAAAGACCCTCAGGAAAACCGACCTGTATTACTAATGGCTCAAGACGAAGGGCGTTTTGGACGTTTGGGTCAAGTGATGAAGGCTTGGTGTCCGAAGGGTTATCGTCCTCTAGTGGCGAAACAGGGAGTACGGGACTATGTTTATGCCTATGCAGCGATCGCTCCACAACTGGGTAGAATGACAACTTTGGTACTTCCTTTGGTGAATATTACAATGATGGAATTGTTTCTCAAACAGGTTTCTACCGATTTTGACCAGTATTTTATTATCATGCAAGTCGCTCGAGCTTCTTGGCATATCTCCGATAAACTAAACCTTCCTGACAATATTCGTTTGATTCCCCAAACTCCTCGTAGCCCTGAACTCAATCCTGTTGAACACCTTTGGGAAGCCATTCGCGAGAATTATTTCTACAATGAAGTATTTGAGTCTCTTGAGAAAGTCATCGATACTTTATGTGAAGGTCTCAACTTTTTCAACTCGGTTCCTGAACAGCTTCAATCCATGACTTACTTCCCTCATCTAAGAATTACGTTTTAGAACGCAAATTGGTATTAGCAAGATTTATCGACCGAACTTTAAGTAAGATGAACGAAATTGATAAAATTCTGTGTAATCTGGATTCTTGGTAATGACTCAAACTAAACCCCAATCGTCTTCTCAAAGTCGCATCAAAGAGCTAGAGGAAAGAATAGCCAGTCTTGAAGAAAAACTACTGCGGGTTAGTAACGTCTACCGTTATGAAACTCTACAAAATCTTTTAAAAGAGAACAAATGGTTGGAAGCAGATAAAGAGACAGTACGGTTGATTTTGGCGATCGCAGGTCAAACAGAAATCGAGAATTTACGACCCAGTGAAATCGAACACATCGACTGTAGCGAATTGCAGGTAATCGATCGCTTATGGCTGGAGTACAGCGACGGTCGCTTTGGTTTTAGCATCCAAGCCAAAGCATATCAGGATTTGGGGGGCAGCGAGCAAACTACGATCGAACAAAATACCGAATTAGTTGAAAAGTGGGGCGATCTCTTGGGCTGGAGAGACAGCGGAAACTGGGTTAAATGCAGCGATTTAGAGTACTCTAAGAACGCAGCAGAAGGAGGTTTACCTGGTCTGTGGTGGAACTCCCCTTATGGTTCTAAGATGACGAACTATTTTCTAGCACGATTGCTTCGTTGCAAGATTAATAAAACTGCATCTCAACAATAAAACAACTTCCTACTCCCTACTCGCTACTCCCTACTTCCTACTCGCTACTCCCTACTTCCTACTCCCTACTTCCTACTCCCTACTTCCTACTCCCTACTTCCTACTCCCTACTTCCTACTCCCTACTTCCTACTCCCTACTCCCTACTTCCTACTTCCTACTCCCTACTTCCTACTTCCTATAGCAATGATGAATATGGCAATCGCGATCAAAAACTTACTATGTAAATTAAATTTATTAGTGTTACTGTTTATTTGTTTTAAATACTTATAATTCATTATCATTCACTACTTACTCACTACTCACTACTCGCTACTTACTACTCCCTACTTAATCATTCTTGTTCTCGATTTTGCTGCATTGCTTCATAACCTACGCCGATCGCAAAACCCAAAGTAGAACCAACTATAATTGCGGTTTTTTGACGGGATTCTCTCTCGGCAATATGAGCGACAACTAAGCCGAGTAAAGCACCAACAATAGCAGTCATGACTCCTGTAAAAAATAGCATTCTAAAGTTTATGTTCTCATCCATGTCTCACCTTTCCTCAAACTGTTTTAAAGTCAAATCATTTGCCATGCCATAATGTATTTCTACAAAAAGACAAACGAACAAATAAGAATAACGGCTGTTATAATAAACAATCCATTATTCATCCAATCGTTAAAACTCCAATCTTTAAACATTTTTCCTAAACAAATTAATTTTTGATATTTATCGACCAACGGTCAGAGGTTAAACATTAGCTGTTTTTCCGAGATTCGGTTTCTGTGGCATCTCGATCTGAAGATTCTTGGTGTCCGTTATTGTTTTAGCGATCGCCATGGTTTTGATTTAGAGCTTTTCTGTCTGCCTCTTCCTCTGCTTGTCGTTCTACGGAATCATTACTAACGTTGTCTCCTGGCGATCGCTTATTTTTCTTTCTACCCCCCTTGAGAACCGATTGTTCGAGGTTTTTGATAACAATATAAAGAATTGGCACAAAGATCAAACTCAACACGGTTGCTACCAACATTCCGCCAAATACCGCTGTACCAATCGACCAGCGACTTACCGCCCCCGCACCAGAGGCAATTAATAGTGGCATAAAACCGACTAAGGTAGAGATTGCCGTCATGACAATGGCTCTAAAACGCTGCTCTGAGGCAAAAATAGAGGCTTTTTCAATGCTCATGCCCAGATCGCGGTTTTGGTTGGCAAATTCGACGATTAGAATCGCATTTTTACTTGCCATGCCGATCAGCATTACTAATCCTACCTGAGCGTAAATATTGTTATTGAGAACGGGAAAAACTCCTCCAGACTGTAATAAAGTCGCCCTCAACCAGATGCCCCCTAAAGCTCCTAAAATAGCTAGAGGAACAGTCAGCATAATGATTAGAGGATCGATGTAGCTTTCGTACTGCGCTGCCAAGACTAAGAACACCATGACAAAGCTGAGTCCAAATACTAAGGGTGCAGCACCAGCAGAGGTTTTTTCTTCGGCTGCGGTGTTTGTCCACTCGTAACCAAAACCAGGTTGCAGGGTAGCTTCAGCTACTTCTTCCATAGCGGTAATTACCTGACCCGAACTATAGCCTATCGCAGGGTTGACGTTAATTTTAATCGCAGGATAGACGTTATAGTTGGTGATAATAGGAGGATAGGAAATACGCTGGACGTTGATTAAATTACTGAGTTGCACCAGTTCCCCAGAACGCGATCGCACGTACAGCCTGTTGATATCTTCGGGGTTAGAACGGTTGGCTGCTTCTGCTTGGGCGTATACTCGATACAGTCTGCCGTCAAGGACATATTGGTTGACAAAGTTAGAACCGAGATAGGTTTGTAGGGTACTAAGAATTTCACTGATATCGACGTTTTGGGCATTGGCTTTAGCGCGATCGATGTCTGCCTCTAGCATTGGGCTATCGAAGGTAAAAGTACTCAACGCCTGACCAATTTCGGGTCTTTGGTTGGCTGCTGCAATTACCTGTTGGGTATTGCTAATAAGAGCGTCCATCCCTCTACCCTGTTGGTCTTCAATATAGATTTCTGAACCACCAAAACTACTCAAACCGTCTACGGGAGGCGCGTTGACCGCCAGTACTCTCCCGCCATCAATTCCTTGAAACTCTTGATTGACTCTTTGTAACAAACCAAATACCGAACTAGAATCCCCAGGACGCTCATTCCAGGGATACAGCTTGACGAACATCACCGCCTTATTGCTGTTTTGACCGTCAAAGGAAAACCCCGACAGTCCCATGGAATGCTCTACTTCTTCATATCCCATCACGATCTCGGCTGCTTGCTGAGTAATATTATGGGTATAGCTAAGGGAAACCCCAGGCGGTGCTTCAATAATCGTAAAGAAGTAACCCTGGTCTTCTTCGGGAACAAATCCTTGGGGTAAACTGCTATAAGTCCAGCCTGTCAGTACCAAACCACCTACAAAGATAGCGATAACCACTAGCTTTATTTTGATAAAGAATTCAATGAGGCTTCGATATCGCCGTGTTATCCAATCAAAAACCCAATTAAAGCGAGGAAACAACCAACCCAAAGGTCCTTTGACTGGTTCTTTTGGGCGGAGAAAGACCCCCGACATGGTGGGAGAAAAAGTTAGGGCGTTAAAAGTGGAAAAGACTACGGCAAAGGCAATGGTAAGGGCAAACTGCCGATAGACAATGCCAGTAGTTCCAGGAAAAAAGGTAACGGGGATAAATACCGCCATCAACACCACCGAAGTAGAAATTACCGCCCCCACTAATTCTTCCATCGCATCCAAAGCAGCCTGTCGGGGGCGCATTCCTTGGTCGAGTTTTGCCGATACCGCCTCAACAATTACGATCCCATCATCTACTACTAACCCCGTTGCCAACACGCAGGCAAATAAAGTTAGCTGATTGAGAGTAAAGCCCAAAGCTAACAAGGCAATCATCGCCCCAACTAGAGCTACAGGAATCGCGATCGCAGGAATGAGAGTAGTACGCCAGTCCTGAAGAAAGATAAAGATGATTAGAACTACCAGTCCAATCGCCTGTACCAGAGTAACTACCAAATCTCGTAGTGAGGCATTGATAAATAAGGTATTATCCTGAGCAATTTCTGCCCGCAAACCTCTAGGAAAATCAGCCTCTAACTCTGCCATTCTGGCTTTAACCTCCGAAGCAGTATCCAAGGCATTCGTACCAGGAAGCTGGTAGACAATTAAGCCCACGGCGGGATCTTCACCATCAAATACAGCCTGGGTAAAATAGTTTTCTACCCCTAATTCTGCCCGTCCCACGTCTTTAATCTTAATTAGCGTACCGTCGCTTTCCGCCTGTACTACTAACTCTTCGGCTTCTTCGACAGTAGTAAAACGACCGTTGATTTTTAAGGGTAATTCGTATTGCTGTGACTGAGGTACTGGCTGTCGTCCGACACCCCCCGCACCGACTTCAAAATTCTGATTAGAAATCGCTGTCACCACATCGGTAGAAGTTAAACCCCTAGCAGCCAGCTTGTCAGGATCGAGCCAAATCCGCATCGAATAAGTAGCCGAACCAAACGCCCGCAGACTTCCTACCCCTTCAATCCTTCTTAGTTCGTTCCATAAATAGCGATCGACATAGTTGTAAAGAAATACAGGATCGTAATAATATTCCCCCGCTTCATTTTTATCCGAATAAAAACCATAAACCAGAGTGATACTGGGCGATTCTTTCTCTGTTGTTACCCCTGTCGCAATTACCGCTTGAGGTAAATTAGACTGAGCTTGTGCGACTCGGTTCTGCACTAGAACTTGAGAAATATTGGTATCTTTCTCCGTAGGAAAAGAAACGTTAATGGTAGCGTTACCATTATTATCAGTGTTGGAATTAATCCACTTCACATCCTCCGTACCGTTAATTTCTCGCTCTAATACTGTAGTGACGTTATCTACGGTAGTTCTGGCATCCGCACCTACATAATTAGCCCGTACCGTAATTTGTTTGGGGGCGATTTGGGGTAGTTTGTCTAAAGGCAATAGGGCGATACAGATAACCCCTAGCAGTACAATAACAATCGTACAGACAGTGGTTAAAACTGGACGTTTGATAAATGGGGTTGAGATAGACATTTTTTTTAAGTAGGGAGTAGGGAGTAGGGAGTAGGAAGTTTTTTAAAGTAGGACTCCCTACTTCCTACTTTTTCTTCTGCTGGCTTGATCGCCGTACCATCCCAGGGTAGATACGGCCAGTTCCCGATATTCGATGACTGGCTGTTGTCTCAGGGGGACGGGACAAACTATAAAAGAAGGTTTTTATCGCCTGCGTTATTGTGCTGCATTGTCTTCATTTAAAGAGCATACGACTAACTACATCTTCTTGTCTTGACTATTCTTGCTAAAATTTTTCTAATCTTGCTGTTCTCGTTTGGGATCGTAGTTTGTTAGTGGGTTGGGGCAATATTGGTTAATTGCTTTTGTTAATAAATTGCAAAATTCAGACAAAATATGAACGCACTACAAAAGCGACACTAAATACTACGCCTAAACGTTAAAACAATCGAAACTGTAATGTCTCCTAATTGTTCGTCGATCGCCTGTTGGAGTTTACTTGCTCTTTGTTCGTAGTTGGCGATCGCATTTTGAGCTGACTGAGTTCGGTTTAAAATTTATGCTGTTTTTAGTAGCGAGTCTTTCCATTGACCATTAGATTTCTAAAGTTAACCGCAGTATGAAACTTGCCTCGCTCATAAAATATTGCTGCATCGGTACGAGTATAGCTCCTAAGAAACAAATTAATCTGTTGAGACTGGGTAAAGGGTAATTTGTTTCTTCCTGACATTAGGAATCTTAGTTCTTTGGACGCTGATGTTACGCACTCATCGATCTATGATGACTGGGGAAAGGTTAAAGGGTCAATTAGTCTGTTTACATAGCTCATCGAAACCACCTATTTTCCGTTATGTTGCGTAAGGTCAGTTCGTGAAGATGAAAGTCAAAGACTGAACGCGATAGCGTGAAGTGGGGATGGAGAGACTTGAACTCTCACGAAGTATTACCCTCAACGGATTTTAAATCCGCAGCGTCTACCAATTCCGCCACACCCCCTCGTATGGATGTCGAAAATATTTTTTCAACAAAGACTAATATATCACACAGAATCGACATATTGTGTTGAATTCAACCCTTAATTCAAATAGAGCCAAATAAATATTTAGTTGCTAAATGTTTTTAATCGACTGGTTGCGCCAGACGATCGCCGTCTTACGTAGTTCTACATGGTCTACCAGGGGCTTCTTAAAGGATACCGTGACGTGGAATGCACCGTAGGTAACCCAACGTAGCTCATGGGCTTTGCGCTCTGATTGTTAGTCAAAGAAGTTGAGCTTTTCTACAGCTATAAAAAAAACGATCGCCTAAATTTAATTCAAGCGATCGCTACTGTGGTGTGAGGAAATTTTAAAAATTAGCTCGTTGAAGAATTAGCGTTGTTGGGGTTCGGGAAGTACGCCGACTCTAACGTCAAGCTCTAACTGCTTGTTGTCTCGCTGTAAGCCCAAAGTAAGTTCTTGTCCCACTTCAGTTTTAGCCACCGCTCGTTGAACTTCATCGGCTTGAGTAACGCTGTTGCCTTCAATTTCTTGAATCACGTCACCCGATCTTAATCCTGCTCGTTCGGCGGGAGAATTGGGAACAACCTCAACAATTAGAATCCCTTCATTTGCCTCTACCTCTAGGCTTTTCTGTCTGCTCAACTCTTGTTTGAGATCGGGGGTAATTTGCGCCATTTGTATACCAAGGAAAGGATGCTCGACTTTGCCTTTGGCAATCAATTCTTCGGCGATGTCTCTGGCTTCATTGACGGGAATAGCAAAACCAATTCCTCTGGCATTTTGGATAATTGCTGTATTGATTCCAATTACTTCGCCTTTGGCGTTTAATAAAGGACCGCCAGAATTACCAGGATTGATTGCTGCATCGGTTTGAATAAAGCTAACTCGCTTGTCTGCTACACCAACCTGGGCGCTAGTTCTACCAGTAGCACTAACAATACCAGTGGTGACGGTATTATCTAACCCCAAGGGATTACCGATAGCGATCGCCCATTCTCCAGGCTGGAGTTCTTCTGAATCGGCAAAAGTAACCGCAGGTAGTTCTTCTGCTTCAATCTTGATTACCGCCACGTCAGTCAAGGAGTCTGTTCCCATGACTTCCCCATCAAAACTGCGTCCGTCTTTGAGCGTAACCTTAACCGTGTCGCTCCCTTCTACTACGTGAGCGTTGGTTAGAATCAAGCCATCGGAACTAACCACAAAACCCGATCCCATGCCTCTTTGGATTTGCTCGTCAGGTATATTTGGCATCTGGGAACCAAAGAAGTTGCGGAAAAAGGGGTCGTTGAACATTGCTGGGACATTAGTAGCCACAGTTCTAGAAGCATCAATCCGCACTACCGAATCACCTACTCGGTTGACTACATCGCTGACGTAGTTCTGAGGAACGGCGATCGCTATGTCTTCTTGGTCGGTATTTGTTTCTACCGTAGTAGCAGAATCTATTCCTTCTCTGGCAAAACTTTCAGGACTACTGATTAAATAGTTACCGCCCAAAGCGATTCCGCCACCTAATAAAACTAAGGATAGAGAAGTTGTTGCTTGTTTCCAGATCGAGGTTGATTCAGTTTTCATAATATTATATTTGACCTGATATTTTTGATTGACTAATAAGAAATATATTTTTTAGTAATTCAGATTCGAGCTAACTGGCTCGAACATTTAAATATTTTTGGCTCTCTTTTTTGTCTGATGTTTTAAATTTAAATAAGTGATATGACTTTCTTGTGACATTATTTTGAACTTTTAGTAATATTTTGATGACATTGCCACCAGCGTTACGGTTGAGTTAAGAAAACCCTACTTGCTAAAATTGAGCAAATCAAATCTTGCCCTTAAAATAGTTAAATAGATGATTACTTCCCTAGGAGATCTAATTAATTGGGCTTTGGGACTAAATGCCCAGCAGCTAAATATCTGGCAAATGGGATTGAGAGCAGCCATCACCTATGTTGCTGCCTTGATCATGGTTAGAATTATTGGCGATCGCCGTTTTATTGGTAAATATGCTGCTTTTGACGTGATTCTTGCCATTATTTTGGGTTCTACTCTCAGTCGTGGTATTAACGGTACTTCGGCGTTTTTTCAAACTATTTTTGCTGGGTTTATTTTAGTGACCATGCACTCCCTATTTAGCGCGATCGCTTCTCGCCACGTTAAGTTGGAAAACACCATCAAAGGTAAAAAGCGAGTTTTGATTAAAAATGGACAACTATGTTCCAAAACCATGCAGGCTAGTCATATAACCCAAGAAGATTTGGCTTCTACCCTCCGTCTCCAGGGTCAGGTAGATCGACTCGATCTCGTTGAGTGGGCTTATTTGGAAAGAAATGGTGACATTAGCTTTAGTTTAAAAGCGGAATAAACAGACGCTACTAGAAATAGCAACGAATAATCAACAACCACCTTTTTCCTAGTCTCGAAGTACAAGTGAGTAGTGGTAGAGACGTTCCACGGAACGTCTGTAAGTAATCTAAATCCATAACTTTGTCGGTGCGATAGGTTCGATGTCTCGATCCCAACCGCCCACCTGATAGGTTTGCAATAGCCACAGACTGGCACCGTGTTCGAGAAAGATTTCTGCCAGACTATCGTTAGCCAAACGGGGCAACAGCGATCGCCAGCTAGTTAAGGCATTGACTACCGTAGTTACGGGACGGTCTGCCAAACGAGTTCCAATTAAAGATTGATAGGGATCGACCCAATCAGGACGTGTTTGCCAGGGTATGAGTTGGTCTTTTATAGATTTGTTTAAGGCTACTAAACGTTGCAGTCGTTGGGTTTGGGGGTGGTTGGGATGGGCTGCGATCCAGTCGGCGATCTGGGGGTTGTTGTCAATTTCCGTTAGGGTCATGTTAAGTGCTTGATATAAAGCCTGACAGGAATCTTGAACGCAGGAATTTGCAGGACCAGCAAAAGTTGCTCCCGTACCGTCCCCAGTGCGATAACGTGCCATCATGCGGTCGAGTTGATAGGCTAGGGCGTTGAGGGGAAAACGGCGCAAGCCATCAAAATTGTATTCGTCTAAAACATCAAGCTTGACGATGATATCGGTAATGGGGCGAGTACCCATCCAACCAAATTGACGATCGCCCGTATAGTTACTCCAGTCTAAGCTACCCGCAATAATCCCCGTGGTGTTTTGAGTATATACTTGGGCATAGGTGATTTTAAAGCGTAATTCCTGAGTTATGGGTTCGCGGACTACCCTAGCCAAGCCAAAAGAGAAATGTCCGAAAAAGATATCCAACGGAGCAAACTCTCCCTTGTTTCCCCCAATACCGCCATAGGTATGTAGCAATAATAGGCGATCGCCTTCTCGATAGGAGTCGATTAATTCTACCTCTGGTAAGTTGCGCGGATTTAATAATATTGAATCGATTTGCCCTTTCTTTTGCTCGATGCCCTGCCAATATTGATTGTGAATATAGTCTTTAGTTTTGTGCAGTCCCGAAATAATTTTGGCTGGCTGGAGTTGAAACAGAACGCGAGGCGCGATCGCCCTGACGGTAAATACTCCCTGGTTGTTCTTGGCGCCGTAGATGTACCAGCCTGTTTTATTTAAAGGCGATTCGGTAATTTTGTTAATAGTAGCAGGTAGAACTCCATTGCGATCTGGCACTACCTGGGGAAAGAAAACCGTGTCTTGTTCCCCATCAAACTGTTGGGAATTGGGGTTGTAGCGACGTACGACAGCTCGATTGTTTGGTAATAGCTCAACCACGGTAACTAAGGCGTAATATTTGCCTGTAATCAAAATTGGTTCGCGATCAATATAAATCCCGATCTCTGACGATGGAACGACGGAATTCTCCCCGTCTCCCTGTCCCCCCGTCCCCTTGTCTACCTCCACCATTCTGTTATGCTGTAATGCTTCACCCGATCTGTCTAATTCTACAGAATTCAACGCAACTATAACATCATCATTCGGTCTGGCACCAGCCAAGGATTCTAAAGCCTGTACCTGTCGCCAGTGGTTTAAGCGAGTCGGATGAACTATACCTTGAGCAATACTTTCATAGGTTCGTTGGGAAAAGTCGATACTGGTTTTAACCTGATTGACGTAAGCTCGCAGATCGGGGCGATCGCTCCAGCGTAGGTATACTATTTTACCGATTAAATCTCGCTCGGTTTTAGGCGCGTGATGTACTTCAAAATAAACTCCGTTTACCCGCGAACGTTCGCTAACGTCGGGCAAGATTAAACGCCCCAACCATTCTCCTACGGGTAGATAAAAATGGGAACGTGACTGAGTGATTGGATAATAACTAGGTTGATTAAATTTTGCTTTTATATAGTTGCCATAGTCACTCTCTTGCTTGGGAGATACAATCGGATCGGCAACCGCAGGATAGGGTTCTTCTCCATCCTCACGGGTCAAAATACGCAGAATAATACTTAAGGTATTTTCCAGATGATTGCAACCATTGGCAAGGATCGCCGTTTCGTCTAGTGGACCATTGAACGAATCGTGTCCTACTTTATCTAAAGAGACAAAGCTGATTTCACCGCGACTTTTGGCTAAATTCCAGTTCGACCAGCTAATGATCGACCATCTTTTAGGAAACAAATAGGGCGTTAGACGAGCTACCCGATCTTTTTCCCCCACTAAATGATAGAGATGCTCTGTTTGAGCTACTTCTGTATTACCGCTAATTACCCCCGCCAAGGAGATCACCTCAATCGGTGCAGCCAAAACCTTTTTGATGTATGGTACTGCCCCCAAAGATATTTGTCCGCCACCACTGTAGCCAATTAAGGTAATTAAAGCCCCACTGCCTGGTTGATAACCGCGACTCAGCAGGCGATCGATAATTATCTGCGCCGTACCACGGTTATATATTGGACCATAGCGGGTGTCTACCGATACCGCGACCTGGAACATATTGCGGAGTAGAATAAATACTTCTAATTTCGATGTCCGCTCGATCCACTGCCAAAATTTAGCTAGGGGTCTGCCAATCGTTAGGGGCAGGTTAATTACTGAATAAGGAATAATGTTCTTAATTAAGGTGCGATCGCTGGGTAAAGATTCTTCTAGTCGCTGTAAAAATCTTTTGACCCGAAAGGATTGTTTAAACGAGCTTTTGCCAATGCCATCGAGATAAACTATATATTGCGGTGCGGTAGAAGTTACCTCAGAAACTACGACTCGACGAGGTTTAAAAGATAGGGTAGTCGCGTCGCGCTCGTCGCCACCGTACCACCCCGCCCACCAACCCAAAGCTTCAAAAGGTGCGAGCAAACCTGCTAAGACTAGAGTAATACCAATGATCCTCCCCCCGTCGAGCAGCAGGTTCAATAGTTGATTTTGGGCAAAAGCATACCACCTCACCCACCAAGCATTTGCGGGAGACAAAAACGCAATTGTGCTTAAGGCGAGTAAAATTAATATCGTCCGTCTTAACATTTATTACCTATTACCTATTACTTATTACTTTCTCCTGCTTCCCCTAGTAAATCGGGAATATCGGAATGAGCGGGTGGTATGGGTAGACCTGTATAGAGCATCTGTTCTATATAATCGGGTTTGGTAATTAATTCTACTCCCGCAACCCAATCTACTATCCTACTGGTAATACGGGCGATCGCCTTGCCCACAATCCCTTGAGAAAATTGCAGCACCAGCCAGCCACCAAGACAGCACTCAAAAGCCTGCCAAATTCCCAAATTAGAAATTGCTCCCAAACCAGTAGCGATCGCCATTAAAGACCAGATCGACAATACGATTAAAATTGGCATCCCAAAGTAGGGAATCACGATCAAAAAACCCAACAATAAAGGAGCATAGCTGAACCCTAAAGTTTTGACTACTTCTACCAGAGGCAAATTTGCTTCAAACAGCCAGCCAGCAACCAGCCAGGTACTCAAAACCCAAAAATTGTAGTTAAAGACGAACAAGACTGCTGCGATCGTCACAGAGAGCAAAAATCGTAGTGGCTGCACTCGATTGACAAACAGCATGACGCTTTGACCTAAAGTTTGCGACAACCCTGCCAGTAAAACTACCAAAATACTGGTAATTAAACCTAAAGGTAGATGATTAATTGATTCAAAAGTCTCGCTATTTAACAACAATACTCCAGAAACTAAACTCCAGAAATTGTTTATAGCCGTATCTCCAGCTTCGGTCATCATAAACTGCTTATTAAACTTCTTATATTTTGTCCGATAATTATTAAATTGTTCAGGTATTTTGCTAAAAGCTTCATGTATGACATTAAGACTGCCACGCTTGCCTGTTCTATAGTACTTGGTACTAGCTAACTCACAAACCAATCGCTGTAACTATCCTAATTTAATTCTGCCTAGCTACTTAGATGTTCGCTCTAAAGCCATACGTTATGACTTCAGGATGATCTTCTTTGTATGGCTCTTGAATAATCATAGTAATAGCTTCCATTTTCATTTTGTAGGAGATCATTGGTATGAGTTCACCAGACATAGGCGAACAGGCAATCAGCAAAGCAGCAGAAGTAGGTTTAGAAACTCAGCTAGACGAGTCGGAAGAACTAGACGTAGATGTTCGCACTAATCCTTTAGATTTGATGCAGGGAGAAGTCGAATCCGTCAGCGTTAAGGGAGAAGGTTTGGTAATGCAGAAAGAACTGCGTGCTGACAAACTTAGAATAGAAACTAGCAGCATTAGTATCGATCCAATTAAAGCTGCTTTGGGTAATATTGAGTTAAATCAGCCAACAGATGCGAGAATGCTGGTTGTTTTAAAGGAAGAAGACGTACAGAGAGCCTTTAATTCTGATTATGTAAAAGATAAGCTGCAAAACTTAAAAATTCATTATGATGGAGCAACTACCACCGCTAAAATAAAACAGGTCAACTTCAGCTTGCCAGAACTAGGTAAAGTCAAGCTAGAAGCGGATCTCGATCTCGTAGAAAAAGAGCAAAACGAAAAAATTAGCTTTACCGCCGTACCCGAAGTCAATGCTGCTGGTAACAATATCAACCTAAAATCTGTTGAATACGAACAAGAAGCCGAATATAACCAGGATGTAGCTCAAGCAATCATCGACAGCGCAGAGGAAATACTCGACTTACGCAACTTTGAACTAGATGAAATGTCACTCAGAATACGCAAATTAGACGTAGAGGCTGGCAAGTTAACTATTGAAGCTGATGCAGAAATTGAAGATTTTCCCAATGCTAAATAATTAATGCTAGTCGAGGCTATTTTGGAGTAGGGAGTAGGGAGTAGGGAGTAGGGAGTAGGGAGTAGGGAGTAGGGAGTAGGGAGTAGGGAGTATTTATTGGCTCCTCTGCTTCCTTTGCTCCTGTTTGAATCTTATTTGAATCTTTATTTTATTCGGCTAAAGTTTGATCGGCATTATCTAAATCCAAACGACTGTCATCCCGTTCTTCTAATTTATCTTTTAAGCCAAGTTCCTCGCGATCGCCCATCTCTAAACCAGCTTCCTTGCCTAATTTGTCAACATCATTCATTTCCAAGCCAGCTTCTCTATCTACTCGATCTGCATCATTCGCCTCGGCTATTGGCTGGGTTTGAGCAAATTTTTCTTCGCCTGTATTCATTGTGTTTGACTCCTTAAATAGTAGATTGATAGTAGATTGCCAGCCATTCTATAAAAATAACGACTGGCAATTAATTATAGTTTTAAATGGAATTGTGAGTTTTAAGATTTTAGGACAGATTAAAAGTCCTCCAAGCTTGGGGGCAAGCTTTAGTTGTTGGTGCTAAGAGTATCTAGCTGAACATCTACGGCTTGGATATAAGATTCGTCTTCTATCGCACTAGGAGATAGTTCTCCTAGTGCGATAGCTGCATTGATTAAATCTTCGGCGGTTAGTTCACCCGCCTGGTAATTTTCGACTAGCACCCCATAGCTATTGATACCCTGTTCTTCAAAGTCTCCTCTATAGGCAGAGCTGACTAGGTTGAAAGCCTCAGTACGTCGCACGTCATACATCGTATCGGAACTCATGTCCCTAGATTGAGTCTCTTCCATGGTTTCTTCGGTACGAGTACTAGGTTCTGTCATCTCTGGTTCAGACCCCATTTCTTGTGGATCCATATCAGGCATAGAATTAGTCGGATCGTAATCTCTTGGGGTTGAATCCTCATATTTTTCGATTCTGGTATCATTAGGCTCTTCCGAGGTTTGAGCGATCGCCTGTGGAGCAATAAGTATAGCGGAAAGTAAAAATAATGCGCTATTGATAGTAATTTTGTTCATAGTAAACATATCTTCAATTTGTCTGAAAAATTTCTTAGTTTGACCCAACTCTTGAGAGTTTGAATCGAGTTATGGCGTTGCTGAAGGTGTAATGCTAAAGCAGGGTTGAAAATATTTATCAATCCAAAAATCAAATTCTTTCGGCATCTATTTGACGCTCCCCCGCATGAATGACGGGGGATTCCTCCTGCACAGGGATCTTCTAAGACCTTTCCCCTTCAGAGGCTGTCTGGCGACAATCGCTCATGGGGGAAACCCCCAAGACCGCGTTGTCGCGCTGGACGGTGCGCCCCACCGCCATATGCGAAGCGGTATCCTTTAGGACAGAATTAATTCCACGTTGCATGATTACTTGAGCAGCAGCAACATCTCGATCGGTTGTATATCCACATTCACAACAAGAATGTACTCTTTGTGAGAGTAGTTTTTTACCCGTTAATGTTTGACATCTCGGACAAGTCTGACTTGTTAGATTTGGATCTACACGCTCAAAATACACTCCTCGCTTGTGACAAACAAATTCAAGGATGCTCAAAAACTGACCGAAACCAGCATCTAAAGTGTGTTTTCTCAACATCCCTCTAGACATCGCTTTAAGGTTCAAGTCTTCGGCAAATATCATTCCCGCCCCAGAACATAGCTGATTAGCTATTTTGTAATGAAAATCCTTTCTAGTATTAGATATTTGTTCGTGCAGTCGAGATACTTTGGCACAAGCCTTCTTCCAATTATTAGATCCTTTTTTCTTATTCCTCATTTTCCGTTGCAGCGATTTCAGCTTGCTTTGGAGAGCAAAAAAGAATTTCGATCTAGCAATTAATTTGCCTGTACTCGTACTCAGGAATTTCTCAAGACCAAGATCTATACCTACTGGTTCGCCATGAGGCAATACATCTGGTACAGATACATTCGAGCTGAGAACCAACATTGCATACCAACCAGAAGCGCGTCTAATTACCCTAACTTGCTTTAACTCCAATTCTTGAGGAATATCCCTTGATTGGTGCATTTTAACCCAACCAATCTTAGGTAGCTTTACTGCACCTTGCTTGAGTGGTTTAACTCCCATTTGCTTGAAGTTAAACGATCTCATTCGACGAGTAGACTTAAATCTAGGAAATCCATAACCTCTATCCCACATTGCCACAAAAGCGTTTTCTAAACGCTTCAATGTTTCCTGTAAGACATGAACGTGAACTCTCCCTAATTCCTCAAAATCTTTCCTGGCATTAGTTAAAGCCTTGCACTGAGTAGCAAAGGTCGGACGCTTTGTATCCGCAGAGATAATATACTCTTGTTGGATGCTGCAAGCATTAACTTCGCATTTTCTTGAATTAGCCCAAGCTATTCTTTCTGCAAGCGCATAGTTGTAAACCTTGCGACAAGCAATCAGCCAAGACTCAAAAGTTGAGACTTGTTCGGCTGTTGGCTTGAGTTTAAATTCATAAGTACGAGTTAACATGACCAAACTATATCATATTTAGTCACGGACGTTTAAACGTCCGAGTTAGCTTATCCCCCGACTGAAGTACGGGGGCTTGCGCTTGTCCGTCTTTTACCTGTCATGAGACATTCTGAAATTAGCAACGCCGAGTTAAAGTACTGGTAAATGTTTTACGCTTTTTTAAAGCAGCCTGTAAAGCATTTTTTGATGAGTAAACAGTAACGCTAAAGTAGTTTTAATTTTCTAAAGTTTTAAATTAGAGTTACTATTTACTTGGACTTGAGAAAAGCTTTGCCAATCTATGATGCTCTGCCTTCTGTAGGACCTTGAACCGCTTTCCAGCCAGCTAGACCACCTTGAAGTTGGGATACGCTTTCATATCCATCTTGACGTAATTCGTCTGCTGTTTTTGCTGCTTCTTCGTCGGTGTTGCTATAAACATAAATTTCGCGGTTTTTCTCTAGCTTGTTCATGTCAGAGAACAGCATTGCCCCAGTAATACGCTCTTCTAAAAAAGATTCGCGATCGCGGGCATCAATAATGGTCAAACCAGGTTCTCCCCACTGCAAACGCTCTTTCATAGCTTGGGCGCTAGATTTGGGAGTCGCATCTGGGGGAGTAGGGATTGGCTCGGTAACTTTTTCTTTAATGTCAGAAATTACTTCTGCTTCGGCTTTTTGTTCTGGTTCAGACATAAAATTAAATGGTTATTTTATTTTCCAGCATTCACTGTTTTAGTGCGTTCTCTAAAACCAGTTTATTACGAAAAGAACCTTCGGTATACAAACTAAGAGGAGTCGTGGTTATCGCATTTTCTTAAGATTTTTCCCTAAAATATGCCGATAACTAGATCCTTTTCTAATTAGGAACGCCTTGCCTATTATAATTAACACAGTTTCTGAGAAATTAAAACTCCATCAAAAGCAATAAGTTTTTTTTTTCAACACACACCCTCAAAATACTACTTTCGACTCATAGATTTTGGATTATTTTTATTTAACGTTTTTATTAAGCGTCGAAATATAAGTTGTGTAGGGAGATCGGCTGGATCGAGCAAACGACTGACTGGTAAACCTCAATTGACTTGCTATTTTTGCGCTGGAATTAGTCAAAGCTGTTGTATTGAGAATATGAATACAGAAGAACGTCGCCCAACCCCCGATGATATCCCCCCACAGAAATTAGATTACCCTGCTTCTCAAAGGGACATGACTCCCCAACCAGATAGCGATTTATCTAACTATAGTCCTGCTAATAAATTGGTAGGCAGAGTTGCTTTGATTACTGGTGCAGATTCGGGAATCGGTCGCGCCGTGGCGATCGCCTATGCTATGGAAGGGGCTGAAGTGGCAATTCTCTATCATACCAATGAGACTGATGCCAAAGATACCAAAAAGATGGTTAAGGACATTGGCAACAAAGACTGCTTGATTATTCAAGGTGATGTCCGTAACTATGAGGAATGTGAAAACGCAGTTAAGCAGGTAGTCGAACGCTTTGGCAAGCTCAACATTCTGGTAAATAATGCAGCCTACCAAATGACCCAGAAAAAATTTGAAGATATATCTTTAGAACAGTTCCGTCGGACAATGGAAACCAATGTTTTTGGTTATTTCTACATGGTCAAAGCTGCCCTATCTTACCTGGAAGAAGGCGACGTAATTATCAATACTGGTAGCGTAGTCGGCAAAATGGGTAAAGGCATGCTGGTAGATTATTCCACCTCTAAGGGGGCAGTACATACCTTTACCAAATCTTTGGCTTTAAACTTGGGCGATCGCGGGATTCGGGTTAATTCTGTCGTTCCTGGACCAGTTTGGACTCCTAATATTCCTGCGACGATGCCGATTGAAAAAGTCGATCAATACGACACCGATGGTATTATCAAGCGCGCTGCCCAACCAGAAGAACTAGCCCCTGCTTATGTTTTCTTGGCTTCTTCTGATAGCAGCTTTGTCACGGGCGCACTTTATGACGTAACGGGTGGACAGTTATCCGCTTAAAGAAGCTATTAGCTATCAGCTATCAATGGATGGTTTTGCCAAGGATAAAAACCATTCTCGAATTTCAAACAGACAAAACTACCCGATCTTTATTTGGTAGATTGCGTTTTTTCTACATATATAC
>JADEXJ010000123.1 GCA_015207195.1 Pleurocapsales cyanobacterium LEGE 10410 | reverse complement strand
ACTTACTAAACAAGAGATGAAAGAAATTGAATCTCAGATTCAACGTTTACCGCATCTTCCTCATTGGTTTGTTGATATCTTTCCGAATTCTGAATAAGTTTGGATATTTTATTTTCTGTAGTTCCCTATAGGAATTGCCCATTTGATTAGTAATATAGTATTAATTGATGAATTAGTCAATACTAAGCTTACTAGGAGCAATAGAGTAAATAGAGAAGTATGATATTGCTATCGAGCTAGATTGATATCTAATACCATGAAAAAAGTTTCGGCTTTGGGGCTGGACGTAGGAAAAAAGCGGATGGGAATAGCTGGCTGCGATGGCACTGGTTTAATCGCTACTGGTTTAACAACTATTTACCGAACTAGTTGGGCTGAAGATCTCAGACAGTTAAAAGAGATCATTGAAGAAAGAGAAGTAGATATATTAGTCATTGGGTTACCCTATAACTTGAATGGCACGATTGGATTTCAGGCAAAGCAGGTTCAGAAGTTTGCCGATCGGGTTGCCAAAAGTTTGCAAATACCAATTGAGTATGTTGATGAACGTTTAACTTCAGTTGAAGCAGAATCACAGCTTAAAGCTCAAAAACAGTTTTCTAGTCGTAACAAGGGGGCAGTCGATCGCCGTGCAGCTGCCATAATTTTACAACAGTGGCTCGATCTGCGACGGGCTAAGAAGATGAAAGAGGTTGAGCAAGGCAGCAGTAGCATGAGGGAACAGTAAACTGGCAAAGTAATTACCAGCACTTCTTCTGTTCCTTAACGCGAAACATATAGCTTTCTGGCTAACTACCTAATTAGATTGCCATAGCATCAGAGATGCTAATATCTGCCACTGGCTGATTGGTTAAACAGTGCCAATGACAAGTAAACAGATCTGGCTGCTGAGTTTTCAAGGTAATCAAAGCAGGTGCAGCAGGAAAAGGCCACAGGCGATCAAAGACAATTTCACCATTGTATAGACTAAACTGAAGCAGGTAGGTTGCTGGTGGTGCTTCTAGAGAATCTAATAGTTGGTGCGCTAAACTATGCAGCGATTTGCGCTGGCGATTGGGTATTGCCACGGGATGTTCGTAAGAATTGGGCATTGAACCTTCGCCGATGACTTCGGCGAAAACAGGGCGATCGCTTAAAATTATGGGCAACCACAGATGACCCAACCAGGAATCACCTACGCTAGTCTTAAATCCTAATTTCTCTACCCAACGCCTACGGGCATTAATATCTTTGCAGGCAGAATAGATTTTTTGTTGAGGAAACTCGAAGTATTCTGGTAGCTGAATTGTCAAAGGACAATAAACAGTTTTTGATTTGTCTTGATGGTTAATCCTGGAATTTTTTGACCAGAGAGTCGCAGCAGAAACAATTTCTAGATCTTTTGCCCGTGAATCTTTAGCAATACTACGCTGTAAAGCTTCAACCATTCTCTGAGTTACGGGAGATGCTGAAATTAGCTCTCCGCGATCGCTAACTTCAGCATTAATAATAATTACAACTTTGTCCATTCCCCTTCCATAGTCATAAGATTTTGCCATAGCCTTTGTGAGTCGAACAGTGCTTTTTCCCTATTCCTAATACTTTGTCCAATACTTGGTTATCAAGTTGTCAACCTGGTTGCTGTAAGATGAAAAAATATTTCGTAACATTTGTGGAGCATAGTTGAATTATAAACTTATCTGTTTGAAAGTTGAGGATTGATAGCATTGGTAATCAAAGCAACGAATTAGGCGATACTAAAACATAAGTTGGAGATCTCAGCCAACAAGCATCGATACAATCGAAATATGTTTGCTGCTTTTAGACATTTGAGGCAGTACTTATCATAATTGCTTCACGACCAAATTTTCAAGATCTGAGATAAATAATTGAATAATTTAATAATGTAGTCATAAGATAACAAACCATAACAAACTAACTTAACAACAACGAACTAACTATTGATCGACATCAAGCTTTGATAATTGGTTAATATAGTTGATATTTGCCAGATATCGGATAAAATTGCGACTGAAACTGGATATCAGCTAGCTGAATCAATCTTAGGCTGTTCATGCTCCCCTTGAGCAGTAGGGAGTGGTGGAAACCATCAAAATTGCTCTGATATATGAGTAATAATAGATCACAATTTGTTTATAAGCTAAGCCATGGAACTACTGGAATATCAGGCTAAAGAATTATTTAGAATGGTGGGTATTCCTATTTTACCTTCTCAGACTATCAAAGATTCGCGAAAAATTAAGGAACTGCAAATTCCCTATCCTGTAGTCTTGAAGTCCCAGGTAAGATCTGGAGGCAGAGGAAAAGCTGGAGGGGTAAGGTTTGTCGCCAATACAATCGATGCGATCGCTGCTGCTCGTACTATTTTTAACCTGTCTATTTTGGGAGAGTATCCAGAGGTTATTTTAGCAGAAGCCCACTACAACACTGAAAGAGAATTTTTTCTGGCGATCGTGCTAGATTACAACCTGCAATGTCCCGTCCTGTTGGGTTCTGCCTTTGGCGGGATGAACGTAGATTCTTTGTTAACTAATTTGCAACAGGTAGTGGTTGATGAGGAATTTTCTTTATTTTATGCCCGCCGTTTGGCTGCCCACATGGGACTCTCAGGAAAGCTAATTTGCTCTGTTAGTGAAATCATTGCTAAGATGTATCGTCTGTTTCGTGACAAAGATTTAGATCTGATCGAAATTAATCCCTTAGGGGTTAATAATAAGGGCGAGCTGATGGCATTAGACGGCAAAATCACCCTCAATGATGATGCTTTGGCAAGACAACCAGTATTAGAAGCATTGAGCTTTACCAAACAGCAAAAGCAACTTAACGATCGCATTTTGACTGGAAAAATTTTAGAGCGAGTTAGATGGCGTTGGCTAGATTGGCACAGCCGAGCAGGCAAAGTCGCTATAATTTGCAATAGTTTTGACTCCGCATTGCTGACCTGGGATTTATTCAAACAAAACCGAGTAACTCCTGCTGGCGCGGTGCTGTTGGAAACAGATTTTAGCGAGCCAGATATCTTAGAATCTTATCGCGACAATTTGCTAGACGTTTTGACGCAGTTAGAGACAGTCAAGGGATTAAAGACTATTTTGATTAATGTTTGGGATACCCAAGCTATTGGTCGCGAGATTGTGGAAACCGTCTCTAGCTATTGCCAGCAAGGGACAAGTTCAATTTTGGCTTCTAAGGAAGAATCAGTCAGCACTAAGGTTCGAGCAAATGAGCCTGATTTGGTAAACAAGCAAAAATCATCAGACTCGACCACCATAGCCAGACCCAGGTTTGTCCTAAGATTGTTAGCTGATGAACATCCTGAAGCTCTACCAATGAGCGAGACAATCTATCTGTTTGACGGCTTAGAAGCAGCAGTCCAAAAAGCGATCGCCATCGTTAAATCTAATTAAAGACCGCTCAAAAGCCAGAGGAAACTTGAAACCGCACCAAACGTTCAAAATTGTCTTCTCTAATTGAACCTACTCCATAATCGATTCACCATCTATCTAAACAACATTCTCACTTTATGAATTGGACTTCTCAGGATAAAGTCATTGTTCAAGGAATAACTGAACCTCAAGCTGCTTTTTATGCACAGCAAATGAAAGCAGGCAGCACCGATATTGTGGCGGGGGTAAGTCCTGGCAATGGCGGAACAGAAGTCGGTGATATTCCTGTATTCGATCTCGTAGAACAGGTATTAACTCAAGTAGACAAGATAGACATCAGTTTGATCTTTGTCGATTCCTATCAGGTACTCGATGCAGCCAGAGAAGCGATCGCTGCGGGCATCAGGCACATTATCATTTTTACCCCCGAAGTACCACCCCTCGATACTATTGAAATAATCAAGTACGCCAAGGCTAGCGACACCCTGATTTTGGGTCCTGGTAGTCATGGAATAGTAATTCCCCAACAGGTTTGCCTGAGCAAATTGCAGTCTCAGGCTTATCAATCAGGAACTATCGGCACGATTACTACTAGTCAGTATCTAAGTTATGAAGTGGCTACAGAATTAAATCAAGCGGATCTGGGACATTCAATAGTGGTCAGTTTGGGAAACGATCGCATTATTGGTTCTAATTTGCCTCAGTGGCTAGAGATCCTCGATCGAGATCCTGATACTAAGGCAATTGTCTCTATCGGGCAAAGAATTACTGAAACCGAAGAAATTGTCACCTATTGTCAAGAGCGGGACTATGACAAACCAATCATTGTTTATCTTGCAGGACTCAAAGTACCTCAAGAACAAATATTTCGAGACGCACAGACAATTATTACCAATCATTTATCAGCTTCAATCCCCGCAGTCAATCGCGATCGCCAAACTATCGATCGATTAAAAAAAGCAGGAATTAAGATAGCCAAAAAACCGAGTGACATTCCCCGCCTGATTCAAAAAGCTTGGTCGAAGTAGGGAGCATTGATGCAGTGAACGCGAGATTGAATTGCTCTAATCACAATCATGACGGGGAAAAATGACTGCATTACGGCGTAAATTAGCCAAATGTTGCTCCAATACAATAAACTGTGGCAAATTGAGACTGTAATAAATCCAACGTCCTGACTGTCTGGGAATAATCAACCCTGCTTCTTTAAGGGTTTTGAGATGAAAAGAAAGCTTAGACTGATTGACCTTGAGGCGATCGCATAGGTCGCAGACACACAATTCTTGTTCTTGTAATAGCCCCACAATTTTGAGACGTAATGAGTCGGAAAGGGCGTGAAACCCCGCCATAATTATGGTGTTCTGGTCAGCAACTTGCATCAAGCTTTCTCAAAAATAAGTTTCTTATTGCTTAGTCTAGCAAAGCAAACATACAACCTTAATAGAACAACCTCTTAGTTCCCCTGTACATAAGAAGTATCGCACAGTGCAGAGCTATGTAAACTGCAATAGTATTACTACCAGTTTTATACTTGAGAAAACAGCGACCTTAGAATGAGTACCGATTTAGACAATAAAACTTTTACCTATACGCCTAGCACGATTCAAAGAGCCAAAAGAGCCTTATCTTGTTCGCCCTTCCGCTTAAAGCTATTTCAGGATATGCGAAATCAGAGCGTACCTATTCAGCAAATTGCTACGGCTGTGGGAATCGAGTCGGGCTATGCCAAAAAAGCTTTTAGTGAACCGAGAACAGAAGACAACCTAGTCTGGTTGATTAATGTTGGTTTACTGCGAAGAGAAGTAGACGGGCAGGGCTTGACCGACAGTTTTCGCTTAACCCCTTTGGGGAGACAGATTGTGGACGAATGGGAACGGGAGCAAAACCAAATTCCTCCTGCCTCATTAGTCGATCGAGTTTCTAATTGGCTCAATCGTTGGTTAAAATGGACGCTTTAGATGATTGATATTGAACTGCTGTTATAACAGTATATACATTCCAGCACAGGAGCAATTGATGAAAGCGATTATGGTGGTCGGGACAACATCTCATGCAGGAAAATCCTTTCTGACTGCTGCATTGTGCCGTATTTTGGCGAGACATGGTTGGCGCGTTGCCCCCTTTAAAGGTCAGAACATGGCATTAAATGCTTATGTTACCTCAACAGGAGGAGAGATAGGTCATGCTCAGGCGGTTCAAGCTTGGGCAGCTGGAGTTGCTCCACGAGTAGAAATGAATCCAATTCTGCTCAAGCCCCAAGGAAACATGACCTCGCAGATAATTATTAAAGGGAAGCCAGTGGGGACGGTTAAAGCCACAGAATATTATGAAAAATATTTTGACCTTGGCTGGGAAGTGGTTCAAGAATCTTTATATCGCCTTTCTTTAGAATTTGATTTAGTGGTTTGTGAAGGTGCAGGAAGCCCAGCGGAAATTAATCTCAAACACCGCGATCTGACTAATATGCGGGTGGCAAAGCATCTCAACGCTCCTACTATTTTAATTGTGGATATCGAACGGGGTGGAGCATTTGCTCATGTGGTAGGAACATTGGAGTTGTTAGACTCTACAGAGCGATCGCTAGTCAAAGGCGTTGTGATTAATAAGTTTAGAGGACAGAAAGAACTTTTAGATTCGGGCATCAAATGGTTAGAAGAGAAAACGGGAGTAC
Source organism: Pleurocapsales cyanobacterium LEGE 10410 (assembly GCA_015207195.1). Classification (GTDB taxonomy): domain Bacteria; phylum Cyanobacteriota; class Cyanobacteriia; order Cyanobacteriales; family Xenococcaceae; genus Waterburya. The sequence goes on along the minus strand of JADEXJ010000123.1, from coordinate 12,779 downwards.
CCGTATTAGGTGTAATTCCCTGGAGTCGGGAACAGTTTCCCGCAGAAGATTCTCTTGACTTGTTGGAAAGAAATCGCCGTCGTAGTAGCCAGGATATAAACATTAGCGTTATCAAATTACCGAGAATTGCTAATTTTACTGATTTTGACCCTCTAGAAGCCGAATCGAGCGTAGCCGTTAACTATGTAGATATTCATGATTCTTTGGGTCATCCCGATGCAGTAATTATTCCTGGGACAAAAACGACTATCTCCGATCTTTTGGCAATGGAAAGAAGCGGTATGGCAGAACAGATTAAAAAGTATGCTGCTGCTGGAGGTACTGTGTTAGGTATCTGCGGAGGATACCAAATCTTAGGACAATGCATCATCGACCCAGAAGGATTTGAAGGTGAATCGGGAGAATTTACCGCGCTTGGTTTGTTACCAATCACCACGATTCTCTCATTTAATAAAATTGCTCGCCAGCGACAGGTAGTTTCAGAATTTCCTCAAGCAGGTTTGCCTGTTGATGGCTATGAAATACATCAAGGTCGCAGTCGCCTCAGCCGTCGGTTACGGGATGAGGCGGAAGACTATAAACCTATTTTTGACGATCCAGGATTGGGGTTGGTGGATCAGAGCCAATCGATTTGGGGCTGTTATATTCATGGTTTGTTTGATAATGGTGCATGGCGACGTTCCTGGCTCAACCAACTGCGTAAACAACGAGGAATGGCATCTTTGGCTACTGGAATCTCTAATTATCGAGATCAACGGGAGTCTACTTTAAACAACTTGGCAGACATGGTGACTAAGAATTTAAACTTAAAAGAATTTTTGTCTCGTTACTATTAAGATTATTTGGTCGATCTCTGGTCAGAAATTTTTTGAGTTAGCGATCGCCAGTAATTAGCTTAATGTCAGCGATGAAACTGTATGAGTATTAAAGTTTGTTTTTTACCAGATAACGTTACTGTGGACGCAGAACCAGGAGAACCAATATTATTGGTAGCCGAACGGGCAGGGGTATTTATTGCTACAGGATGTCTGATGGGTTCATGCCATGCCTGTGAAGTAGAATTGGATAGCGGAGAAGCTATTTGTGCTTGCATTAGCTCTATTGCTGGAAACTGTTCGGAATTGACGGTAAATATTTACGAAGATCCCACTTGGTAGATGTGAATGTCAGTTAGTTATTTTTTCTCTGCTTTCAGTTGGCAAAAAATGCCAAACTTTTGCATGGTTCAAACGACGACCCATAATTGTGCTGGCGGAATTCACCTCGTTTTTTGTTCCTGTAACCAAGATAAAATATTTACCTTGTTGAAACAGGCGTTGAAACAAATGCTGAAAATTATTGCAGTCAAACTCAAATATTTGTTCGTCAAAGCGATCGCTAAGATTTAAGCCTGTAAGCCACGAATAACGAGCCAAATTACGAGCCACCAAGGTGATCCAATTAGGAGAGAATCCTGCCTTAACTAGCTCTTCGATGGCTACTTTTGCATCACGATGATGAGAAAACATTCCTACGGCAACGGCCGAATTGCTGGTATTTGCTTGGGTAAAAGATGATAAATTGCTATCTACTGGGGCTGCAAAACGATCGAATAATAGCTTATAAACTCCTGTTAATGTTCTGACCAACATGATTTGTATCGGCTAAATAAAAATTCTAAGTATTTTTAAACTAACAGCACAATATGTCATCTATGTGACAGAGTGATGAATATTTTGAGCAACGTGGGTTCAAATCTATAGTTATTCCAAATAACAACTAAGCGATCCTGGGAAAAAGTAGGAAGTAGCAAGTAGTGAGTAGCAAGTAGTGAGTAGCAAGTAGGAAGTAGGAAGTAGGAAGTAGGAAGTAGCAAGTAGTGAGTAGCAAGTAGTGAGTAGCAAGTAGGAAGTAGGAAGTAGGAAGTAGCAAGTAGTGAGTAGCAAGTAGTGAGTAGCAAGTAGTGAGTAGCAAGTAGTGAGTAGGAAGTAGGAAGTAGGAAGTAGGAAGTAGCGTTTGACCTTTTTATTAATACAAAACCACTACAAAGAAATTGATGGTAATGACTATAGTTCTTAATTCTTTTTAGTAAGATGAGGCGTATCGTTAGTCAACCCATATAATGCCTGATTTATTATTTAGCCTGGTTTTAATCCTCTTGTTAGGTTTTGTTGGTGGTCAATTAGCCCATAGACTAAAAGCTCCTCCGCTACTGGGGATGATGTTGGTCGGAATCTTGTTAGGTTCGCAGGTTAGCAATCTAATTGCCGATCCCGTTGTGGATTTGGCTGACGACCTTAGAACCATAGCGGTAATGGTCATTTTGATGCGGGCGGGATTGGGGTTAGACCGTGATAAATTAGTCAAACAGGGTAGTGTGGCTTTGCGTTTGGGTTTTTTGCCTGCTTTGACCGAAGCGATCGCGATCGCGATCTTTTCGATTTGGTTGTTTCAATTTGATTGGTTGACGGGATTGCTTTTGGGCTGTGTAATTAGTGCCGAATCTCCTGCGGTAATCGTCCCAGGAATGCTACGTCTCAAAAGTTTGGGCTGGGGAGTTTCTAAAGGAATTGCGGATGCGATTTTGACAGGTAGTGCCTTATCAGATGTTTTGGTGCTGCTATTATTTAGTCTGTTGTTAAATCTTTTATCACAGGGGACTGTGATCGGCAATGCCCTGTGGCTACTACCCGTTCGTGTAGTTCTGCAAATTATTTTGGGGATAATATTAGGCTATTTAACCGCAAAATTGGTTGTTTTTTGCACTGTTAAGCGAAGATGGACACATAACAGCATTCAGGATACTTTAGTCGTTGCTAGTCTTGCTTTGCTTTTGGTTGTTGTAGCTTCTCGTCTGCCCTATTCAGGATATCTAGCAGTGATGGCGATGGGTTTTTTTGTGATCGAATTTAGTCCTCCTTTAGCTCGTCGCTTGCGTCAAGAATTTAATCATTTGTGGATTGTTGCCGAGATTTTCTTGTTTGTTCTGATGGGAGCAACTATTGAGCTAAAAGTCTTGGAAGATGTACTGTTACCAGGAATTGTTTTACTGCTTCTGGGTTTGATCTTTGGTCGCACTATTGGCTGGTATCTATCAACGGTAGGTAGTAATTGGACTTGGCAGGAAAAACTATTTCTATTGCCTGGAAATTCGGCTAAAGCCACGGTACAGGCTGCTATTGGAGCAATTCCTCTCAGCTTGGGGATACCAGGAGGGGATATTATCTTGGCGATCGCTGCTTTATCTATTTTAATCACTGCTCCCTTGGGTGCGTGGGCAATACCAGCTTTTGCCCCCAAACTACTCACTAAAGATACGGTAGATCCTACCAAAACTAATCTAGCTGCGCCTACGGTGATTTTAGGAGCGATCGCGCCTTCTCCTAATGCGATCGAAGTACTAACCCAGGTAGCCGATCTTGCTCGTAGAACCAATGGTGAAGCAATTATTCTTTATGACGCTGACAGCTTTGCCAAATCCGACAGCACGAAATTCAAACTACTTACGGCTAAACTCCTGGCAGACATTCCCTATCAGTTTTTAACTATTACGGATAATTTGGCAGCAGAAATACTGCGTAATGCTAAGGAATCTCAGGCTACAGCTATTGTTTTATCTAAAGGCGATCGCTATTGGGAACGAGGTTCTCTTGACCCGATCTCGCGATCGGTTTTGGCAGCCAGCAACATCCCCGTAACCTTACTGTGAACCAAGGTAACTTTGTCTGACTATACCAACAATCTCTCAAGCTTTTTCCCAATTAAACTTAACAAATACCAAAACGCTGCTAATCAAAAAGCCAATAATAAAGCCAAATAGGTGAGCGTGAAAACTAACTTGGGGAATTAGATGATCGAAAACAAATTGGAGCATAACAATCAGAATTACCTGCTGTAATCGACGCTTGGCAGCAACCGAATATCTTCGTTTTAGCCAGATCTGAAGTGATATTGCTAAAATTGCGCCAATTAATCCCATAATCGCTGCGGATGCACCAACTAAAAAAGAATTTTCTATGCCTAGCCTAAAAGCCAACACCGAAAAACTCAGCATTGAGCCAACACCGCTCAACATATAAATAGTTAAGTAATATTTTGCTCCCAAACTTAATTCTATTAAGCGTCCAACAAAGAATAGTGCCACCATATTGGTTGCCAAGTGAATTGAACCATAGTGCAAAAAATTAGCTCCAATCAATCTCCACCATTCTCCAGCAAGAACTTTTTCAGGAATCAAAGCACCCAAGCGTTCTAAGGCAAGAGAATTTTGACTGCCCCCAAGCCTAATTTCCAAAGCGTAGACCGCCAAATTTAGAGCAATTAGAATGTAGGTGGTGTAGGCTATTTTGCGCTGACTATTTTTCATTCAATTATTTGGTTGTTAATAAATTGGTTAGCCCGAATTTAAAATCATCAAACATAGGCGATCGCTTTTAGATTAAATATACTTAAAATCGTTAATATGAGTAGACTACCCCTGTTGTCAACGATTACCAATGCCCCTGTTTCGTATAGTAGCTTTATTTCTTGGTCTTAGCGTCATTCTCGGACTATCTATCTGGCTGGTGACATCCTTGTCTCACCTCTATATGCAGATATCGTTTACTGCTCCGATTTTGGCAAACTTACTGCTGCTATTGGTAATTATCTTAATTGGTTTACTCATAGCGGGCTGTATCTACTATATCAATCGCTACACGAACCGCAATCGACGTAAAAGTAAAGGTAAAGGTAAACGTCGTGTCAGTCGAGTTAGGGTTCCAGAACAGAAAACCCAGGCAGCAGCTCAAAATCTTCAGGCTTTACGCCAAAGAGTCGGACAGATACAGGACAAGATTACCCAAAAAGCTCTGCTAAATAAATCCCATCAAATAGAAGCAGATTTACAGCGCGGAGAAGTCAAGGTAGTTGTTTTTGGTACGGGTTCGGCGGGCAAAACTTCTTTGGTTAATGCGTTAATTGGAGAGATCGTGGGGGAAGTGAATCCCATTATGGGAACGACAACCCAAGGAGAAACCTACAGCCTCAAGCTGCAAGGTGTGAGGCGAGAAATTCTAATTATTGATACTCCTGGCATTTTAGAAGCAGGAATTGCGGGAACAGAACGAGAGAAAATTGCCAAACAATTGGCTACAGAAGCAGATTTACTGGTATTTACCGTCGATAATGATTTGCGACAGTCAGAATATGAGCCGTTAAAAACCCTAGCAGAAATTGGCAAGCGATCGCTACTAGTCTTTAATAAGATAGATCTCTATACCGATGAAGATCGAGAAATTATTTTAGCAAGACTCAAAGAAAGAGTAAAACCCTTTATTCCTCCTAGCGACGTAACCGCTATCTGCGCCAATCCTCAACCAGTACAGTTAGCCACTGGAGAAATTATCGATCCTCCCGTAGAGATTTTGCCCCTAATCAAAAGACTGGTAGCGGTGTTGCGGGCTGAAGGTGAAGACTTAATTGCCGACAATATCTTGCTTCAATCCCATCGTTTGGGAGAAGAAGCCCGCACAATTATTGAAAATCAAAGACGTAGAGAGTCAGACAAAATAATCAATCGCTATCAGTGGATTGGCGCGGGGGTAATTGCGGTAACTCCCGTACCCGTAGTAGATATGCTGGCTACGGCTGCGGTTAACGCCCAAATGGTGATTGAGATTGGCAGAATTTACAACATCGAACTAGATTTGGAACAGGGCAAAGAACTAGCCCTGTCTTTAGGTAAAACCTTGGTTAGCCTGGGAGTAGTTAAAGGGGCAGTAGATGTTTTAGCCAAAGCCCTACAGTTTCACTTTGCTACCTATATTGTTGGCAAAGCCATTCAAGCAGTCTCCGCAGCTTATCTAACCCGCATTGCAGGAAGAAGTTTCGTTGAGTATTTTAAACGTAATTTAGATTGGGGAGACGGGGGGATTGCTGAAGTGGTGCAGCAACAGTTTCAACTCAGTCGGCGGGATGAATTTGTCAAATCCTTTGTGCAGGATGCGATTTCTAAAGTAGTGCAACCCCTATCGGAAGCTTGGGGCGATGAAGAACTCGATGAAGAGGAGGAAGCAGAAGTAGTCGAAGAAATGGTGGCGCAGTTAGAAGATGATTGGTAAATTTTAACTATTAACTTTGACTATTAACGTGTGTTTGGAGTTTGCCCTAAAGGGTAGGATAGGGCAAGTTCTCAGCTTTGTGGGACAACATCCCAAGGACTAAGCTATTACTGTGGTGCAACCGCCCTTTGTTCTTTACCCAAACCCAACCAAAATGTACCTCACGCTTTACGGCGCAAGGGAATGCGCGGTGGGCTAGGAGGCTTATATTAATTTGCGATACCCAACAACTTGAACTCAATGCGCTACTACGGTTTTTAAATATCATCTCTTCAGCTATTTTTGATAATTGCTATAACATTACTTATTCAATTTTTCCGTGAGCTAAATATTACGATTAATGTGATTACTATTTATTTCATATTGTGACTTTAATCCGTTTAAATAAAAATATGAAGATGTTATAAACCAGCTAGCTATTACTATGAAATTTACGATTATTGTCTAGCTGTTTGAAAAATATTAATTAATAATATTAACAAGAACAATAACTAACAATTACAACTGCTTTATAAGTATAAATACGGTTATTTGTTAGATATTCAGTTTTATTATTTAGACGAAAAATATCTCAGATATTATGCAAATAGACAATATAGAGACGATATATTTATCTCAAAATTTATCTGACTTCTCTTCTACCCCCCCCCCCACGAAAATGCCGATTATGGAATAGATACGGACTTATTTACTAATAGCGATCGCGGAGCAATTCAATCTAGTCAAATTGTTTTTGTTGACTCTTTAGTAAAAGATTATCAAATACTAATCGACAATTTAATTCAGGCAACTGAAGTTGTAGTTTTAGATTCGCAACTTGACGGTATAGTTCAAATAACCGATTCTCTCAGTCAATATGACAGTCTCGATGCAATACATATTGTTTCTCATGGTGATGTGGGCGAGGTTAGTTTAGGTAATGCTAAGTTAAACCAAAATACAATAACTGAATATGCAGATATATTATCGAGCTGGGATAATTATCTTGAGTCAGACGGCGATATTCTGCTTTATGGTTGTAACGTTGGTGCGGGTACTGGTGCAGAATTTGTCAGTGATTTAAGTCAATATACCGAAGCCGATGTCTTAGCTTCTACGGATCTAACGGGTAACAAAGAACTTGGTGGTGATTGGGATTTAGAACTAGCTGTTGGTGAGGTTGCAGAAACAACTTTATTTACCGCAGAGATTGAATCCAGTTACGAGCATATTTTGTTCTATTCAGGTTCTAGCTTCGATTTTGCTCTACCCGATACATTTATCGATCCCTCGTTTTATATACCATCTGCTGACTTATCGTTTGACAACAGCATCACAATCGATCCTTACACTCCGCCGTTAGATTTCAGTTTTGACTATCTAAATTTAGATGTTCTAGACCCTTCGATTAATATTAATACCTACGATCTTAGCGATCCGATTATCAACACCGACATAACTAATTTCACTCCTACTCAAATTGATTTTAATTCGACGGATTTTGACTACAGTTCTTTAAGTATTGCTGCCAATACTATTTCCTTTGGATTTGAACCTACAGAGTTCAATTCCCTCACCGCAAACTTTGAATTCCTATCGGCAATAAACTCTCCCGATGCGGTTGGATTTGCGTTTGAAGATTACAAATTCGATTACGATTCCAGGTTTTCCTTTGACGCTGATTCTGTCACTATCGGCTCTGACACCATAACTTTTGAATACGACCCCAATTCTCTAGATTTTAGTAGCGCGGATTTGTTTAGGGCTAATACCGATCTGTTTGACTACAAGTTTTTAGACAGTGAAGTTTCATTAATAGAAGGAGAAATCCCGTTTGCCGAATTTAATGCCAGTGACTATCGAGCATTAGAATACGCTTTTGTTGGTGATGAATTATTCGACCCCGAATATTACCTAGCACAAAACATAATTCCCGAAGGCATGAATCCCTTCACCCACTATATAGAGAATGGTTATCCAGCGGGTTTAGATCCTAATGCTTTATTCGATGTTTCCTACTATCTAGATACCAATCCCGATGTAGCGATTAGTGGCATCGATCCACTTCAACACTATGCCCAGTTTGGCTGGAAAACAGGACTAGATCCCAGTCAATTCTTCGACACTTCATATTATCTCGAACTTTATGATGATGTTCGGATTGAATCTTACCAATCACCAGGAGCAAACCCCCTACAGCACTATCGAGAATTTGGTTTAGCTGAAGGTAGAGTAACTCACGAGCTTTTTGAAGCTGAGAATATAGCTAAGTTTACTAGAGTTATAACACCAGAATCCGATCCTCAAGAAATAACAAATCTTCAGAAAGGACTTGAGAAGGATGGATACAACCTGTCTGTTAAAGACGATGGAAGTTTTGAAATTAGCCAAATCACATTTATCGATGATGATGGAAAGTTAAATTTATTAAAACCTATCGAAGATGCAGTAAAGGGAGCTGCTGGAGCAGTAATAGGAGGAATAGCATATACGGTTTATAAAGGAGGTAGTGCAATCATTGATGCTACAAGTGCAACTATTGATGCTATAAAGGATTTGACATGGGAATTCGTATTTGACAACGGCTTTACTTATGCAAGTGATGCTTTAACAATTAGTGGCTATACTGCTATTCCTTCTAAAGCTTCATTTATCACTCCCGATACTCCTTCAGCCAATGTATTCTCTATAAGCTATGGAGATGCTTCTCTTGCAGATATTTTAAGCGGAACTCTACCGTTTCCTGGACAGACAGAATCTCAAATAGCTGTAGAAATTTTTCGCCCAGAAGCAGGCGATCTAGTCGAAGATTTTACTATTTTCCCCAAACCAGGAATCTTCCTTCCCTCTCCTACAGGATTTCCTAAAGGAGATGAAACTTTAGAAGCTCTTTTAAATGGTGGACTTTTCCTCGGTGGAGAAGATGCTCCTGAAGGTGCTTATGTTCTTGCTTCTGACCGTGACGGAAATACGATTGGATATAATCCTAAACTATTAGGAAATTCCCTGAACTCAGATTGGAATAGTACCATAGGACTTAAAGGCGAACTGGAAATAGATTTAGAAAATTCAGGTACTCTCGTCGATCGAGAAATAACTATTCCAGGTAGAACTCCCAACGTAGTAAGTGATAGACTTGGACTTCCAAGAGAACAAACTCGCGGTCTATTTATCGATCCAAATGGAAACACCATCCAACTGAAAAGCGTTAGAAAAGATCTAGGAGATTTTAGAAGTCCTGCTACGATTCAAACCGAAAGAGAGATTCAGGCGAAAACGGGTACAATTTCTAACGCTATGAATCGAAGTTTTAGCGATGTTGAAGGAAATGCAGCAAGTATTGTCAGACAACTAAACTTATCTGGTGGTACTGTAGTAATTAATAATGAGGGAGGACCTTGCTTTAATTGTATTAAAGCTATTCCAGACATTCTTAACCCAGGTCAGATACTTGAAGTAATTTATACGCCCGATGGTGGAAGGACGTTATTTGTAGATATATTTCGCGGGGGAAAGACGTTTAATGTACAAACTGACAGACAGAGAATTCCGTTAGATTTCTAACAAAATTTGTTAATTGACTACTTCAAGATATCAAAGAGAATGAATAAAAATAACAATGCTTACTGTAGGTTTGAAAATTTTTGTTGTCATTTTCTCCAAGATGAGACAAAGGCTGTCAAAGAAAAAAGTTGGGATGCACCAATTGAAGATGTTTATGTAGAATATTTTACTGATATAGCTTCTTTGAAAATGCGGGTTTTACAACTATACGAAATTTGGATGCATAAACATGGATTTAATAATAGACAAAAAGGAGCTTATTATCCTGGATTTATAATTTGTAATCAGCATGGAGAACATACAGTAATTGGATTCTGTCCTCATGGATGGCATTTTTTCAACGGTAGCTTTTCAAATTACATACGTAATTATCTAATCGCTCTCGATTATGACAGATATCCACAAAACCTCCGAAAAATTCAAGGACGCGGATACGATTTTGATGTTTCAGTAGATCATGGTGATGACGAAATGAATCTACTTTCAGACAAATTAATGGATTTGGAACTCGAACATTTTTTGGAAGGAAAGGAAATAACCAATGAAATTAAGCAAGAAGTTTTCTATCCAGAAATGGTCAGAAGAGGATATATAGATATTCTCAATCAGAATTAAGCTCTTTTCTGAGAAACAAGTTTAATTGATACTAATTAACAAATAGCTCTATCTCTCTAATACCAACCAACAAAAACAACACTTAGAGAGATAAATCAATGACAAATATATTTGGGACAAACCTCGGCGAACAACTTTACGGTACTGATTTAGCCGATGTAATCAAAGGCTTGCTTGGTGACGACACCATTTATGGAGAACAAGGAAACGATCGCTTAGAAGGCGACAATGGGAGTGACTTACTCTACGGTCAAAACGGCAACGATAGCCTTTATGGTGGTGATGGTACTGACTGGCTGCGTGGAGGCAATGATAACGACACTATCTACGGTGATGAGGGAAACGATACTTTATACGGTGACAACGGTAGCGATCGCCTGTTCGGGCAAAACGGCAACGACAGCCTTTATGGTGGTGAAGACAAAGACTTCTTATATGGTGACGACGGTAACGACACCCTAGAGGGCAATAACGGTGATGACTGGCTGCGGGGCGGAAACGAGAACGACAGTCTCTACGGCGGTGAAGGGGTTGATACCCTACATGGCGACAACGGTAGCGATCGCCTGTTCGGGCAAAACGGCAACGACAGCCTTTTTGGTGGGGAAGGTAACGACCTAGTTTACGGCGATGATGGGAACGACACCTTAGAGGGCGATAACGGTGATGACTGGCTGCGGGGTGACAACGACAACGATAGTCTCTACGGTGGTGAAGGGGTTGATACCCTACACGGCGACAGTGGCAGCGACAAACTCTACGGTCAAAATGGCAATGACAGCCTTCTTGGTGGGGAAGGTGAAGACTTCTTATATGGCGACAACGGTAGCGACACTCTCGAAGGCAATAACGGCGATGATTGGCTGCGGGGTGGCAACGATATCGACCTGCTCGATGGTGGCGAAGGGCAGGATACTCTTTATGGCGACAACGGCAATGATGTCCTTTTTGGTAGAAACGGCAACGATATTCTCGGTGGCGATCAAGGCGACGATAAAATTTATGGTGAAAATGGCAATGACTGGCTGCGGGGCGGAAACGAGAACGACAGTCTCTATGGCGGGGAAGGGGTTGATACCCTACACGGTGATAATGGCAGCGATCGCCTATTCGGGCAACACGGCAACGACAGCCTTCTCGGTGGGGACGGTGAAGACTTTGTTTACGGCGATGATGGGAACGACACCTTAGAAGGTAACAACGGCAATGACTGGCTGCGGGGTGGCAACGACAACGATAGTCTCTATGGTGGTGAAGGTAGCGACACCCTACACGGCGACAGTGGCAGCGACAAACTCTACGGGCAAAACGGCAACGACAGCCTTCTCGGTGGGGAAGGTGAAGACTTTGTTTACGGTGAAAATGGCAGTGATACCCTTCAGGGCAACAACGGCGATGATTGGCTGCGGGGTGGCAATGATGAAGATCTACTCTACGGTGGCGAAGGGGAGGATACTCTTTATGGCGACAACGGCAATGATGTCCTTTTTGGTAGAAACGGCAACGATATTCTCGATGGTGGTCAGGGCAACGATGAAATTTACGGTGAAAATGGCAATGACTGGCTACGAGGAAATATCGATCATGACACTCTCTATGGGGGTGAAGGCAGCGACAACCTCAAGGGGGATGATGGCAACGATCTACTCTACGGTCAGAACGGCAAGGATACCCTAATCGGTGGCAGGGGTAGCGACACCCTCAGAGGGGAGGCTCAAAGCGATACGCTGTATGGTCAAGACGGCAACGATAGCCTTCTCGGTGGCGATGATGAAGATCTACTCTATGGCGAAAACGGGAACGACACCCTAGAGGGTGGCAATGGCAATGACTGGCTGCGGGGCGGAAACGAGAACGACAGTCTCTATGGCGGGGAAGGAGTTGATACCCTACACGGCGACAACGGCAGCGATCGCTTATTCGGGCAACAGGGCGATGACAGCCTTCTCGGTGGGGAAGGTAACGACCTAGTTTACGGCGATGACGGTAACGACACCTTAGAAGGTAACAACGGTGATGACTGGCTGCGGGGTGGTAACGACAACGATAGTCTCTATGGTGGTGAAGGTAACGACACCCTATATGGCGACAACGGCGATGATACTCTTTCTGGGGCAGAGGGTAACGACACTATTTACGGAGGTGATGGAAACGACTTAATTCAAGGTACTTGGGGTGACGATCTTTTGATTGCCGAAGGGGGTGACGATCGCCTGGTTGGTGGTACGGGTGACGACACACTAAATGGAGGCGATGGGCGAAATATTTACTTTGCCGACTCTGGCAATGATTCGCTCATTGGTGGTAAAGACAAAGATATCATGCGTAGTGGTAGTGGGAGCGATCGCCTTTATGGTTATGGCGGTCAAGACTATTTGGATGGCGGTAGAGACAATGACTTTCTTTACGGGGGAGATGAATACGACCGACTATACTCAGATCTTGCACCAAGAAAAGTTGATATATTAGGTAGTGGGTGAAGTGATTTAAAATAGGGAATTACAGCTTGTTCTCTATTAATTTAGTAGAACTAAAATTAAC
>JADEXJ010000122.1 GCA_015207195.1 Pleurocapsales cyanobacterium LEGE 10410 | reverse complement strand
CGAACAGATTGAACACAAGTTGTTTCAGTTCTTGGATTCTAATCAGTTTCTCTCGGCTCAACAGGTTCAAAATACACTCAACTTCATTTTCTCACTAGTTACCTAATCTTTTGGTGGGAAGGGAGTAGATCGTATCTGCATATTGCATAGCTATTGATGCCCATTTATAGTTTGGTTTAAAAAGGGTTGGTTTGATTGAATCAGCAAGAAAAGTTCCAGGGATCTAATAAACTACGTCAAAGTAGGCAAGAAAGCTAAACGGCTCAAAGCTTGATGGGACAATAATTACGCTAAAATTTTGGCTGCTTAAGTATGCGTTTGCCCTGTCGCAAAATACAATATTCTCAGACAAACACCTTTTTTTTCCTCAAATAGCTTTAATTTTTCTCCAGCTTCTTATATCATGTCCTGTTAAACAGTTATGTTATCGGTAAAATAAGGCATAAGGCAGAGGGCAGGAGGCAGAAGGAAAATAAGAGTTGGAAGCGAGTAAAGTTATTGTCACTAATTAAACGGACTTGATATTATTCTCTGTCTCATGATTTATTCGGATCTAGAGGCACTAATAATCCTACATCGCTCTCTTCGTTAACTTGACAATACTTCTTAATGTGAGTTAATTAGAAAATTAGTTTGAGGAAAATAGATGAGGAGTAAGTGATAATGGGAGAAGAGACGCAAGCATCCAGAGAACTAGCTCTCGAACTGGTCAATCTGTTAGTACGGTTAAATATAAATTTCGAGTACGAACATATTGGGGATGCATCCGAGGAGGAACAATGGGTAGTAATTTTAAAAAGCCTGAGCACATCAGTTGATTTTCAAGAGAAAGGTTTCTTCTCTGACGTATACATTACCTTCTCTTCTAGAGGAATTAGGCTTCAAGCACATGTAGAAAGTACAATACCGAATTAAAATGCAATAACTCAATATATTCCCAATTTGGCGATTTAAACGTCTTTTTGTCTCAAATGTCCTGAAAAAATAGAGAGGTTCAGTCACTTAAAAAAAGAAATAATTATGTTATTTATAAGTAAGTGTACAGTTAACCTACTTATAAATTACTTAGCTTTGAATTCTTCAAATACAGATCTAACTAGCAATCGCGAAGGGAATCCAGATGAGGTTAAACGTCCGACTTTTTATATGACTAATGAGTTATTCCAAGCGATTGAATCTCAGGCTCGACAGGAAAGAACTTCTCGCTCTCGGTTGGTAACTAGTCTATTATCTTTTCTGCTTTTGTCTCCCATCGGGCAGCAACTGCAGGAAAACGCGAGGCAGAACAACCGCACCCTAGCCCAGGAGTTAGAGCAAACGGTGGTTATATTGAAGCAGCAACTGCCTCACGAACTAATTAGCGAACTAGCCTCAGCTAGTCAGCGATCGCCCGCTAATATGATAATTTACTTGGTTTTGTTAGGATTGGAGGTTTACTTACAAGGAGAGAGGATTAACCAGACAGAAGGCAGCTCTTGAACCCCATTCAGCGACATTTATTCAATGATTCAGAGCGATTGAGTAACTAACTTAGTTGCTTTAATTGCTTTAGCTCTTCGAGACAAAATCCTCTGGTCTTAAACATACCAAATAAAGTTTCAATTCCCCATCGTTGTCCATAGTCGGAAATTACTTGAGGAAGAAAATCGGGACTAATTACAATCAATAACTTCCCACTCTCAAGACGTAAAGCTGAAACATAAACCAAACGTCCTCAAACTAGTCTTTTGCCAGATAAGATTTGAGGCTGTCCAGGTTGTAGATAAGAAAAGACAATGGAAGCTCTTAATAGTTTTCGTCCATTGCTATTGCCAATTTGGTCACTTTCTCGAATTCTCAATCAAAATCGAATTATTCTATTAAAAAATAACTTAGCCATTGTTTCCCAACGAACTCGCGATCGGCAGTTAAATAAGACACCTCGACATCATGAAAGATGGAGTAGAAGCGGTCTAATAAATTCAACCTTTCATGACCATTAGAATTGCCCTTTTTCTCTAACATTTCCCAAACCTTTAGTTGCAACCTTGTTGGTCTAAAACACTTTGATAAACTGCTGCTGTATCTTCAGCTTCCATCCTTAAAGTTCGGACTGGCTGTATTCCTTCACGAAGTCTGGGGAGTAGGTTGGCATCCACAGCTAGTTGAGTAAGAGCTTGAGACCATGCCTTAACATCAGTAGGAGGAAGCAATAAACCATCAACCTCGTGTCTGATAAGTTCGGGAATCCCTCCCATATTCGAGCCTAGAACGGGTAATCCTAGTGCCTGAGCCTCCAAAATTACTCCAGGTCTAACATCAAACCATTGGGCTGGTAAAGCTAAAACATCATATGTGGCTAAAATAGAGGGCAATGCCTCTCGCGATAATGACTGAGCCACAAGAATTCGCGGCTCGTTGACAATCCTCTCTAAGATTTCTTGGCGATATCTTTCATCATCAACTGCGCTACCGTAGATGGTTAGTTTGATTGGAAGTGTATCTGGCAGAGATTTTACGGCTTCTACAAGAAGGTGAATCCCCTTAGTGCGATTCCAACGCCCTAAAAACACAACTCGCAGGGGGTCGTTTTTTTCTTTCTTGGACTTGGTTGTTCCTTTTGGAAAAGAATCAGAAATTCCCGTTCGACAGATTGTCAATTTCTCTCTCGGTACTCCGTTGAGCACCAGCATTTCACCAAGAAGCTCGCTTAAAGTAACAATTCGGTCAGCTAATCGAGCCATTTCTAGCAAGCTACGTTGGCGAGCAGCAACAAAAGCAGGGATAGAAACAGGACGCAGCAATGCCCCTGATGTTGTACCGAGCGGGGCAGGTAACTTATTTAAACCGCGCAGCAGACTCTGCGCTACACTACTTGCAGGTATGGGAGTCTGACTCAAGCTCTCAATGGCTGAAGCTGGGAGACTGGTGGAAACGCCACAGCAATAGCTACAGCGCACTTTATCGATTTTTCCATCACAAGCCTCTCGTCCCTCAAACATTAGCGTCTCGCGCTGGCAAATCGGTTGAGGGACGCGAATTGACACTAACGTTGCTAGACCGAGTTCTTTGGCTAGACGTAGATGGGATAGACCGCATTTCGGAGTCCATTGGTGCTGATGATAGAGGTCTGCTTTCTGCAGTTTGAGCCAATGAGCAAACTGCTCAAAGCCTCCGTGAGGAAATTCTCCGTGGTTAGGTTCTGCTTTAGGTGTAGGAAACACAGGGTATCGATACACCTCTGTTCCCCGATAAGTATAGGTATTTTCATGGGGGCTGTCTTGAGCCGCAGCGATTTTACTCTCAATTCCATGGACATCCTGTAGCATTGGCAGGAGTTCGCTAAGTCGAATTTGAATGCCTCCACATTTTTCTGGAAAGTAACGAGCCACAGCTTGAACAGTTTTCATAGGTCAGGTTTTAGGAATAGTAACAACACGGCTGCGAGTTTGGAGTGCAGTAGTTTGAATGCTTTGGTTTAATTGATTTGTTAAGTTAGAGGGTCAGTCATACTAGTTAGCTTTTTATGTATCCTCATTTAACTACCAACGGTTGTCGATACCGATAAGTTCAGGAGAATTGCTGCTCAATCAGAGCGCAAGGAAGCTAAAAAAGTAAGAGAAGCTTGTAGCTACGCTCAATTGAAAGCCTTAAAGCGATCGCTTTAATTAAAATTTAGATTGAGACGACTTCCGCTCCTCCTAGTAGGTCAACGTCGGTTGAGAGTACCTTGAGAAAATCCACCCGCGCAAACTCGTATCAATCGGATGTACCAACCAAGCTCAGCTCATCTCCAGGATCGAGAGCTACATCTTCAAGCCGTCGCTCGCGGAAGGTCTGCGGTTGGGCACTGCCACCAGGCAAGACTTCGTTTAGAGTCCAGCGCTCTAGCTCGCTGTCATTGAGTTCGACTGCCAGTTGTGCTTGACCGTCGTGTTCGTCGTAGTAGCCTACTACTAAGTCGTAAATACCAGAAGAGCCAGTAAAGGTGGTATTAGCCTGTCCTGTAGTCGCATCAGTCTCGAAGAGACTCAGTACCTGTCCGCCCGATGCTTCGGGAACCGCTTCTAAACGGTAGCCAGTTAGTGGATCGACAGCTTCTGCTTCCAAGGTCAGCTCGTATGGGCGATCGACAGGATTAGAAGATTCAACAACTTCAATCAGTTGATTGGACGCAACGTTCTCAATCTGTTGAACTATCCCACTCGGCCATTTGACCACCACTTTGTCTACTGTTGTATTGTCAGCTAGTCCGACATGAAGTCGCTGATGATTTTGCGCTCTGTTATGTATTCCCCCCGACTGTTCGCGCAGTTGCGTCACCCCTCCAGCCGTAACTAGTACCTGTGCCCCGATGCCGTCTCGATTAGAAACCGTACCTTGAAGGTCTATCTCAAGCCAGTGATTTTCATTACCTTGGTTTTGAAAAAGCTGATAAGGACCATCCTCGTGGACTTCTGTCTTACCATTAGTTACAAACAGATCCAAAAACCCGTCTAGATTATAGTCAGCCGTTGCTACCGCCTCGCCTACTCCGAGTTTAGTTCCTGCTGCCCCACCAGCATTAGCGACTGGGGTAAAAGTTCCGTCGCCCTGATTGTCATACAGGAGATTCGAGCGGTTGCCAGCAGAGCCAGAAGCAAGCACGTAGACATCTACGTCCATATCATTATCGAAATCTCCCGCAACAACGCTCTCCGAAGGATTCGGGACGCTATTGATTCCCGCCGTCTCACTTTGATCCACAAAGCCTTGCTCAGTATTAATTAACAGCCGATCGTTAGCGGGATCGGCAGAGTTAAAGCCAATGGCTGTTGATTGGGAGATCGGTTCAGTAGCTTTAATACGAGCCGCCATCGGTGCCCAGTTCTCTTGCGACCAAAGTAAATGCCACTGTTCTCGCAGAGAATCCCAACCAATATAAACCCCCGGATCGTCTCCAGGAGTGTGCT
The DNA here is from genome assembly GCA_015207195.1 of Pleurocapsales cyanobacterium LEGE 10410. Taxonomy (GTDB): domain Bacteria; phylum Cyanobacteriota; class Cyanobacteriia; order Cyanobacteriales; family Xenococcaceae; genus Waterburya. The sequence continues at coordinate 13,915 of JADEXJ010000122.1, read as the reverse complement.
CAAAAATGCCTTCAACGCCAGGGTCGTCAGGGGATAAGGTAAACTTCATCCCATCTGGATTAAAACCATCTTTACCGATATAAATCTTACCTGGAGATTGAGGGGAGTTACGCCATACAGGAGTGAGGTCGAAGGTTACCTCTCCAGAAGTAGTAAATTGGACACCAGTCTCGCCATTTCCAGATAATACGGCTGTAAGATTATTTGGTTCATTTTGAAAGAGATCTCTAAAACCTCCCCCTTGTCCTAAATAAAAATCTGAGCGGAGGTCGCCGTTGAAGTCGGCGATCGCCATGTCGTTAGGCTGGAGATCCTTAATCGTAGAATCAGTTGCATCTTTAAAAGGGATTGAGGATAGATCGTAAACCGTTAAAGGTCCTCCTTTACCAATAAGATCTAGTTCATCGTCTCCAGTTACGTCAGACAGTACAGCAAAAGTTCCATGTTTAGCATCGGGAATTTCAAAACCTGTATTCGAACTAACTTCTTCAAAGCCATTTTCACTCTGGCGAAAAATTGTAGACGCTGCTTGACCGTCAGGTCGCTGCGTTGCCGTCACAACAAGATCGAGTAAGCCATTATTATCATAGTCAAGCCAGAGAGGCATTCGTCCTCGCGCTAGGGGATAATCAATTCCTAGTTCTAGTTCGCCAGCTCGGTCTTCTAGCTTCTGACAGCCAGCGCAACAACATTGGGCAGCATGAAGATTGGGCGCAAGGGTGTCTGCTTGGTCTGTAAGTTTTCCTTCACTATTGACATAGAGAAAATTAGGACTCTGCCCGCGACCCTGACCCGCTCCTACTAACTGCACTAAATCGCGATCGCCGTCGTTATCAAAATCTGCCCATGCTGCACCATGAGTATCTGGCAGTTTTAAGTCTTCAAATACTTCAGAAGTCACATCTGTAAAGGTTCCATCCCCCTGGTTGAGATACAGAGTACTTCGCTCTACATGATTAGTTACCCAAAGGTCTGGATAGGGATCGTTATTGAAGTTCCCCCAAGAAGCTCCCCAGCTTTCTCCTACATAAGAAATCCCAGCTGCGTTAGCAACCTCGTCAAAACGAATTTGGCTCATACTTAAATTGTTAACTATTAAATTGTGAATAAATAATATCTTTTCCGTTCTCAAGGAGCGTAGACTCTAGCTATTAACTATTCGCTATTAACTATTAACTATTTGAAGGCATAGGTTAGTTAGTCTCTACATAGATATATTTCACTAATTAACTAGCTAAAAGCTAATCGTCATAATAAAAGGATTTGAAAACCTAAGTACTACTTTAATTAATATAAAGTCCCTACCTAATTTTTCCTTAATATTTATGTCTGTCAATACGGTTAAGTTCAGGTTAGTATTGTCTAAACTCTTCTGCTTTTGTCAGTTCAGCTATTTTATATTTCAATAAAAGCCTGGAAAACGCTTTGTTTCTTATCACTAGGTTTTATACTATATCTACAAAACCTCTCTTTTTTTTAGATAGACTAAATTTTTGAATTTAAGATTATAAAAACTCTGAACTTATTGGTATCGACAAATTTTAATTTTCAAAAGATCATATTAAAAGATTGAATCCTAGCTATTTTGATTGCTGATAACTAGATTTATTAGCAGAAAATTCTGGCATATCCGTAATTTTATTTAAGAAAAGCTTTGATAACTAATCAATCCCAAAAGCAAACTTTTAGGACATCAAGAATGAAAATTTTGCTCGTATGCTCTGCTGGAGGACATTTCCGCTCCATGCAGGAACTACAACTTTTTTGGAAGACTCACGAGCGGGTTTGGGTGACTTTCGACAGTTCTACTACTAAAACAGCTCTAGATGCAGAAAAAGTGTACTGGGCTTGGAGTCCCACAAATCGCAATTTACCTAACTTAGTTCGCAACTTTCTCTTGGCGTGGCAAGTGGTATTCCAGGAGCGTCCTCAACTAGTAATTTCTACAGGAGCAGGAGTAGCAGTTCCTTTTTTAATTCTGGCAAAAGTTTTAGGCAGCCGAACGGCTTTTATTGAATCAATCACGAGAGTCAAACAATTAAGTTTATCAGCGAGGTTAGCTCTACCCTTTCTAGATGCTCTTTACGTTCGCTGGAGAGAACTTCAGGTTCGTTACCCTCGGGCAGAACTTGTCAGTTTTTAGAGAACGTGCCCAAAGCATGGGTAAGTATATCAATTGGCACTGTTATCCGTTCTGATACGCAATTTGCCTGCAATCAAAGATCCTTCATCAACTATCAACAGCTTTTATGATTTTATGATTCTAGTTACTGTCGGCACGGAACAATTTCCTTTTAACCGCTTAATGGGCTGGATCGAGGTAATCAACGACCTAGGGTTTGTTGAGGAAGAAATCGTAATTCAGTACGGAAGCTGCACACATTATCCTTCTGGAGTTAAAGCTTACTCTTTATTATCCCAAGAGCAGTTTCAGAAGTTAATCGAGCAAGCGCGACTGATTGTTGGTCACTGTGGGGAAGGAACAGTTCTCCTCTTAGCAGCTACTTCCAAGCCATATATCCTAGTACCCCGCAGTCAGTATTTTGGAGAACACGTTGACGATCATCAGATTGAACTGGCAGTTGCTCTGGCTGAAAAAAAAATTCCGGTTGCCTGGTCGCCTGGAGATTTAGTCAGGTTTCTAGCCGCGCCTCACCGTACTTTTCTCCCCCCAGTCACAGGCACAGTTATTTGTCAGCATCTCAAGAACCGATTTGATTAGAGCAACGCCCAATGGTGCAAAGCCATTACAAGAATTAAAAGATTTGAACTCATGGTTAGCCAACTATCTCTTGCAAAAACTAAGCTTCAGGTTACTGCCTTAAATGGAGTTTCTTTAGTCCATTTGCCTGCCTGCTTAACTTTATCTGAGGCAATAAGTTTGGAAGAAACTTGCCAGAATCTTCTCCTGAAGCAGCCTACCCAAATAGTCCTTGATTGTAGCCAGACTATCTTTATAGACAGCAGCGGTGTTGGCGCACTAATTAACATTCTAAAACCAGCAAGCAAACAACAGACCTTAGTAGTTCTTTGGAGCGTTAATTCTCGAATACGAGCAGCTCTGTCTCTGGCATTGCTAAACCCGTTTTTAATCATAGATTCAGAAACAGAGGCAGTTCCTTTAGCAGCTCCCCATCAACCTAAAGTTCAGCTACTGACCATTCATCCTTCAGTAGACTCTCGAACTAAACGACTCATAGATATTTTAGGGGCTTTGCTTGGATTAGTAATTACAGCAGTTTTATTTCTTCCAATTGCCGTTGCCATAAAACTCAATAGTCCAGGCCCAGTTCTGTTTAGTCAAATTCGCTGTGGTTTGTTTGGAAAAACTTTTCGGCTGTGGAAGTTTCGTTCTATGATTGTGAATGATGAAGAGTTAAAAGTACAGGTAGAAAACCAAATTAAGGATCCGTTTTTTAAAAATAGGCATGACCTGAGAATTACGTTTATAGGTCGTTTTCTACGACAAAATAGTTTAGATAAACTGCCTCAGTTTTGGAATGTTTTAAAGGGAGAAATGAGTTTGGTAGGAACTCGTCCCCCCGCTCTTGATGAAGTCATTTGCTACACCATACCAATGTGGCAGCGTTTAAACGTCAAACCTGGCTTGACTGGGGAATGGCAAACAAACGGACGTTCGCGGATTTTTAATCTTGAAGATGTGATGAACTTAGATTTAAGCTACCAAAATAAGTGGAGCATATTATATGATTTTCAATTGTTGTTTAAAACTCTGTTGATTATTTTTAAAAGAAACAATGATGCCAAGTAGATTGTCCTGCCAATCAAGTGCTATTAATTATTTATTAATAAAGCCTAATAGCAAGCATATCTTTTTGGTGATACATTTGAACAGAGAGAAAATTAATGAATAAGGTTTCTGTCATTATTCCAGTCTATAAAGTTGAGAGATATATCGCGGCTACAGTCCGCTCGGTTCTGGAGCAAACCTATTCAAATTTTGAATTGTTAATCATTGATGATGAATCTCCCGACCGAAGTATAGAGATTACTCAGCAATTTACAGACCCCAGAATTAAAATTATTCCCCAGAAAAATCGGGGATTAGCTGGAGCGAGAAATACTGGAATTCGACATGCCAAAGGGGAATATATTGCCTTTTTAGATGGAGACGATCTTTGGCTGCCAGAAAAGCTAGCCAAACATGTTGAGCATTTGGATAATTCTCCAGCGGTAGGTGTTAGCTTTAGTTGCTCTGCTTTTATTGACGATCGGGGAAATCCTTTAGGGATTTATCAAATGCCTAGGCTCAAGGAGATCGCCCCCCATCACGTTCTTTGCCGCAATCCAATTGGCAATGGTTCAGCTCCCGTCATTCGTAGAGAAGTACTCGAAGCAATTAAGTTCCAAGATAATCTCTATGGTTCATCGGAAAACTTCTACTTTGACGAGTACTTTCGTCAGTCAGAAGATATTGAATGCTGGCTGCGGATTGCAATTCAGTCTCCTTGGCAAATAGAGGGGATTCCAGAAGCCCTTACTTTGTATCGCGTGAACGTAGATGGGCTTTCAGCTAACTGGCAAAAACAGCTAGAGGCTTGGGAAAAGGTAATTGACAAGACACGTTCCTATGCGCCAAAGCTGCTAGCCCGATGGGAAAGTCCAGCTAGAGCTTATCAGCTCAGATATTTGGCTCGTCGGGCTGTATCTCTGCGAGATGCTCCAACGGCGGTGAAGCTGATTCATCGAGCCTTAGCGACCCACTGGCACATTCTACTTGAAGAGCCACGTCGCACCTTATTGACCTGGGGAGCTGCCTATTCACTATTACTACCCCCCCAGTTGTACGACCGAATGGAGGCTCTGGCTATTAAAGCTACAGGTTTTACCCAAAAACGTCGTCTTCAAGACCAGTCCAGGCAACTAGTATGAGTATCCTAGTTAAGTGTGAATCCCTCCTTGACCTGGCGGCGATCGCAATCTAACTCAGAGCAATTTTCAAAAGTATTAAGAGTAGTTTAGGGTTGTTATTGGGGATTGACACAAACTCCAGAAAGCTAACAATCTTCACGACTAAAGACTAGTGTTAGGAGATAAGCTTCACGATGAAGAAGGTTTCTGTAATTGTTCCAGTCTACAGAGTTGAGAAATATATCGCGGCTACAGTTCGCTCGGTTTTAGAGCAAACTTATCCAAATTTTGAACTATTAATTGTTGACGATGGTTCTCCCGATCGAAGCGATGACATTTGTCAGCAGTTTCTAGACCCTAGAATTAAGATTATTCGTCAGCCAAATCGGGGAGCATCTGCGGCGAGGAACGCGGGGATTCGTCAGGCTCAAGGAGAGTACCTAGCCTTTTTAGATGGAGACGATCTTTGGCTACCACAAAAGTTAGCCAAACACGTCGAGCATTTGGATCGTTCTCCAGCGGTAGGTCTTAGCTTTAGCCGTTCTGCCTTTATTAGTGAAGCAGGGGAGCGTTTAGATAACTATCAAATGCCTAAACTCAAGGCGATCGCCCCGCAGGATTTTTTGCTTGGCTGTAATCTAATTGGCAATGGTTCGGCTCCCGTAATTCGGCGAGAAGTGTTGAATGCGATTAAATTTCAAGAAGATGGCGAAGCCTGTTACTTCAATCCTCAGTTTTTTCGAGCCGAAGACCTTGAATGTTGGCTGCGGATTGTCATTCAAACTCCTTGGCAAATCGAAGGCATTCCCGAAGCGCTCACCCTATACCGAGTCAATTCAGAAGGACTGTCAGCCAACCTGCTCGAACAGTTGAAAGCTTGGGAACAAGTCATTGATAAGACGCGCTCTTACGCTCCAGAACTCCTAGCTCAGTGGGAGAACCCAGCCAGAGCTTACCATTTATGGTATTTAGCTCGTCGGGCAGTCAGGCTACAGAATGGTTCGTTAGCCGTGCAGTTTAGCCACCAAGCTTTAGCTGCCTACTGGCAACTTCTGTTTAAGGAGCCACGCCGAACGCTGTTAACTTGGGCAGCGGCTTATTCCCTCTGGCTTCTACCTCGCTCTTTTTACCGCCAGATAGAGGAGCTGGCTTTAAAAACGACAGGGGCTACTCAAAAATCTCGCATCGATCGAGACTTGTTGGGGGAATCAACATGATTACGCTGAAATCTTAGGTTAGTAGAATGTTTTGAAGTCATGTACAAAGACAACGGGATCTTCAGCCTTAATCAGAAGCTCGTGCAGGTTTTATTCGCGTTGGATATACTTTCAGTGTTATAAACCTCTATTCGTTCACCGTTAGCCAATATTTTTTAGTACATAAAACTTACATTTACAATTATTGTTTAGAGAGCGCGTGCATATTAAACTTCCTCTTCCCATCTATCGGCTGCTAAAGGCTACAAGTTTCTGGCGAAATCACTCCCAAATTCTGCGGGAGTTTAAATACTTTCGCGGAACGACTGCCTTAGCTATAGGATTCTCTTTACTAGCAGCGATATTTGAAGGCTTTACAGTCGGTAGCGTCTCAGTCTTACTTAGAAGCTTAACGAATCCTGACCAGCCAGTTTTTCAAACGGGAGTTAGCTGGTTTGATATTTGGTTTTTAGGAATTAATGCCTCTGCTTCCAGCCGCCTTTATAGAGTTACTGCCCTGATTCTTTTTCTCGTTTGGCTGCGCTCTAGTTTCCTTTATTTAGGAGCTTTCTACACTGGACTTTCCCAATTGCTGTTAACCGATCGCCTTCGCAAACGTGTTTTTGAGCAGCTTCAAAGCTTAAGCTTGAGTTTTTTTGCCAAGAAACGACCTGGAGACTTAATCAACAGCATTCGCGGTGAGGTTCAGCAAATTGGATTAGCTTGCAGCGTCGCTTCTATCGTTATTGCCAAAGGATCTACAGTGATAGTCTATGTAATATCGCTGTTTTGGCTATCTTGGCAGCTAACCACGATATCAATTTTGATGTTAATTTTATTAACAACCGGTATATCAACGCTAAGAAAAAAGGTGCGAGAGGCAAGTTTTGAGAGCGTAACAGCGGCTAAAAATCTTACTTCGGTGTCGATGGAGTTTATTAACGGCGTTCGCACAGTTCAGTCTTTTATGACCCAGGATTTTGAGCGCCAGCGGTTCTACAAAGCTTCTAATCAAGTAGTGAAAGCTGGAAACAAATCTAGAGCTGCTATGGCTCTGGTGCAACCCCTTACTCAAGGGGTCTCGACGACGATTCTCTTAGTTATGCTTGTTGTCGCTAGTACAACTTTAGTTGCTAACGGAACTCTACAGGTAGCCTCACTACTTACCTTTCTATTTATTCTGTTGCGTCTAGGCCCAATTGTGTCCCGGCTTAATGGTGCCTGGTCTCAGCTTGATAGCTTTGAGGGTTCGGCTAACAATGTCAAACAGCTCTTACGTACTGATAACAAACCTTATTTGCCCAATGGGAAACTCCAGTTCCTCGGATTACAGCAGGCTATTGAGTTTGTGGGAGTGGATTTTAGCTACGACAACAAGAACCTAGTGCTGAAAAATATCAACTTAACTATCCCTCGGGGCAAAATGACGGCACTGGTAGGGGCTTCTGGGGCAGGCAAATCTACGCTAGTCGATTTAATTCCCCGTTTTTACGACCCCACCAACGGCCAGATTCTCGTTGACGGGATCGATCTGTGTCGGATTGATGTCGGCTATCTGCGACGGAAGATGGCAATAGTTAGTCAAGATACCTTCATTTTTAACACTTCGGCTTGGAACAATATTGCCTACGGGACTGAAGATGCAGAAGAAGCAGCGATTTGGGAAGCTGCTCGACTAGCCAACGCCCTGGAGTTTATCCTTGAGTTGCCAAAAGGGTTTGAAACCCAACTCGGAAACCGAGGAGTACGTCTATCTGGAGGACAGCGACAGCGCATCGCCATTGCCCGAGCTTTGTTACGCAATCCAGAAATTTTGATTTTGGATGAGGCTACCAGTGCGCTGGATTCTGTTTCAGAACGGTTGATTCAAGAATCTATAGAACAACTTTCAGTCGGTCGAACCACGATTGCGATCGCCCATCGGCTTTCTACAATCGTCCGCGCTGACCAAGTGATAGTGCTCGAACGAGGGCGAATTGTGGAGCAGGGTCGTTATCAAGAGCTATTGGAACAGCACGGCAAGCTCTGGCAATATCACCAGATGCAGCATTAAAAGATTCATATCTGGAGACTCAAAAAAATTATTGTAGTAGCCAGTTATGATGAGAGAGAACAGTTGGCATACTAAGCATGTATTAGAAATCCAAGGATCGGGCTTCAGAAAAATTGTCTTTTTGAAGAAATCCTTTTATTTGCTCGATCAATCTTTGGATAATTCAATTGTTCTTCCTTTTAAAAGTTTCTGGTTCTTCTGTTATAAATATGCCAAACAGTCAGCTAACAACTCAAAAAGCTCAGGAAAAACTGAGAAAACAATCAGCTTAAACCTCTATTGTATATAGCTTATAGACCCAACAGTTTATAATATAAACGTTTCAGTCAAGATGTATAAGTTGCAGAAATGTTGAATGATAAGAAAAAAGGTAATAAATAGGCAAAAATAATAGTAAAATCAGCCTAATTTATCACCTTCGAATATCTATCAATGTTTGTATCAAATTTTCCCAAAGTTATCAAGAGCCTCTTACAAAGCTTACCAACCCTAAAGCGATTGTCTTAAATGTCAAGTTTAATTTGTATTTTGCAGGCGATCGCCAATTGGGGAGGACGAAAGAAAACCGAAGAATTACTACCTCAATTAGAACAAGATATTTCTAACTTAGTAGATACTCATTCTCAGGCAGACCCAAAATTTAAGTCAACTTTTAGCTATACAAAAATTAGTGCCAGAGCCGTTAAAGAGGCTTTGATATCGGAGAAAGGATATCAGGGTAAGCGCAAGAAAAATCGAGCTGTAATATGCTATGAGAATCCACAGTAAAAAGCTAGAGATACTCAATGACTCAGGGTTTTAGTGAAACGTCTGTCAAAAGCCAGAAAAATAGTAAATTCTCGCCACTCAAATCGGCTATTGATTGCGAACAATTACATCAACAATTAGCAAAGCATCTTGAGAATTTAGAAGACCCCAGAGGTTCTCAGGGTGTGCTTCATCCATTTATCAGTATTGTGACCATTGCTTTACTAGCTACGATTGGTGGAGCGCAAGGATGGGAAGATATTGAAATTTACGGCATGAGTCATGAACAATGGCTATCTAGCTTCTTAAAGCTACCTTTTGGTATTCCAAGTGCGGATACCTACCGAAGATTATTTGAAAGAATTTCACCTCAAGCTTTAGAAAAGAGCTTCCATACTTGGTTAAGCAGTTTAGTAATTGATTTAGATGCAGAGGTAATTCCTATTGATGGTAAGACCCTTAAGGGTTCTTACGATCGTAACCAAGGAAGTTCTGCTTTACATTGTGTTAGTGCTTGGGCGAGTGAACACCGATTATTTCTTGGTCAAGTTATAGTTGAGGATAAAAGTAATGAGATTACCGCGATTCCAGCTCTATTGGAATTGTTAAATATTACTGGAAGCATCATTACTATTGACGCGATGGGGACTCAGCATGAGATTGCTCATCGCATTGTCACTCTTGGTGCTGACTACGTCTTGGCACTTAAAGCGAATCATCCTACTTTACACACCCAAGTAAAACAATGGTTTGAAAACGCACAAGAGTCTGACTTTGAAGGCGTTAAATATAGCTATGATGTGCGGGTAGAGTCGGGACATCACCGTTGCGAAAAGCGACAAGTTATAGCCGTATCTATTCAGCAGATGGGAAGTCTATACAAACAGGCTCAGTGGTCTGGATTACAAACTATTGTTAGAGTTGTTCGTACTCGCCATCTCTGGAACAAGACCACTCAAGAAGTGATGTTTTACCTTAGCTCTCTGCCCGCCAATGCTCAATTATTAGGCAAAGCAATCCGACAGCATTGGTCAATTGAAAACCAATTGCAGGGGTTTGAGTAGCAACTGATACTGCTGACGAACTTAACAATAGCCCAATTTTTTCTATAGAGCGATCGCTAGTGCGAAACTATCATTTTTTTCTTTTTCTCGAAGATTTAGGGGATTTCTTCTTTTTAGTATTGGGCTGAGTAGAACCAAATCCTTTTGGAGCTTTAGTTTGTCGAGTAGAAGAAAATAATGAGGCTAAAATTTGTTTCTCGGAAAATCGACGATAAGGAACTTCATCACGAGTTTTTAGCCCAAACTCTACTTGAATATCTGACCAAGATCCAGTGATGAGAGTATCTACTCGATTGGCTTTAAAAGTCCGTTCAATGATGTCAATTGTTTCAACTGCTTGTAAATCTACTAGAATTCCAATCAATAAGGCATTAAATGTTGGGTCATTATTTCTAAATTTTCCAAGTTCTCCAGCAATAGCTGCTATATTTGACTCACGGGTTTCAGGATACTGATGGCTAATAGCTTCCAGGCTTTGAGCTGCATCACATCTGGCATATAAATTATGTGAAGAATCAGCTAAAAAATCCTCAAGATAAGGAATTGCTTCTAAACCAATTAAAGTACCAAGAGTGGGAAAATCACCGCTAATCCAGTCATCATCTCTGTTGGCTAGCAAACTCAATAACGGTTCAAGAGCTTCAACTGCTTTTAATTGACCCAATGCACGCCAAGCATGAACTGGACTCCAAACTTCTTGACTATCTGAGTTAGCTTGACTTAGCTCCTCATCTGTCGCCATTTTTATCAGTTCAGGAATGTGTTTCTCTTCAAGATTTAGTTCCTGAATATAATTGGGCCATTCTTTGTAGTTGCGACAGTCACCGTAAGCTAGTAATTCCGAGACTGGAGGTTGATAGTCAGAGATGCTCATCAAGTGAAGTAGAATTCTCTACTTAGATTACCTCGATCTAACTTATCAATTCAATTTTCTGATTATCTTGTCTTATTTACTTCGTTAATGAGCTAACTTAGCAAAGGAAGAAACGCGAGTTTTGGCTAAAGGAATACCTTCAAACCACGCAAACAGACGAATCATATTCATCGCAGTTGCCGTGAGGATATGTTGTAAATGAACTTTGTCCAAGCCCACATAACGGCATTCGCGCAAACTAAAACCACGAACACCTTGCGAAATAGTGCCTTCAACTCCAGCACGTTGATTGTATTGTTTTAACCATTTTTTAGTTGACTGCTGTTTTCGTCTTTTGACAATCGCCAAATGCTTGTCTTTGGGTCTAACGTTGATTTCTCTAGGTTCGTTTTTAGAGCGAGTACATAGGGTTTGCTGAAGAAAGTAAAAAGGCTTATATTACAGGGTAATCGCATCAAACGAATAGAGAAAAGAATGGGAAAATAAGATATTTATTCCCATGATGAAAGAATCCCTGAAAGAATCAATAGAAGAGCATTTCGGCAAGATTCCAGACCAGAGAGTAGTGACCAGAAGCTCTCACAAGCTGGTAGATATAATAGCGATCGCAATCATAGCAATACTATGTGGTGCGGATGGATGGGTCGCAATAGAAACATACGGAAAAGCGAAAGAAGAATGGCTCAAAACATTTCTAGAACTGCCGAATGGTATACCATCGCACGATACGTTTGGCAGAATATTTAGCCAGTTAGATCCAGAAATTCTCGAAAAAAACTTTCAGTCATGGGTAAAATTGATTACCGCTCAACTAGGGTTAGAGGTCGTGGCTATTGACGGTAAAAGCCTTAAGGGATCCTACGACCGAGAAAATTCGTTGAAATCTTTAGTTATGGTCAGTGCTTGGTCAAATAGCCATAAATTAGTATTGGGTCAGGTTGCAGTAAGCGCAAAAATCGAATGAGATAACCGCAATTCCTATTTTACTCGAACAACTGGATTTAAAAGGCGCGCAGCGCGGACGCGCAGATCGTCGTCTTACGACGACTAGAAGGCTTACGCCTTCGCATCACTATAGATGCCATGGGAACCCAAACGGCAATTGCGCAACAAATTCAGTCGACAGGTGCAGATTACATTTTGACTCTTAAAGCAAACCATCCAACTCTGGCTCAAAATGCTCATGACTGGTGGGAAAAATACCAACATGAGGTTGAGAATACACCAGCAAACACAACCGAATTAATCTGTGAAGCAGGACATCACCGTGTTGAGAAACGCCGCTTTTGGTCAATTTCAGCAGACCAGGTATTTGAACCAACCAGAATTGGGCAGTGGACTGGACTTAAGAGTTTGATTGTGGAACAAAGTAGTCGCCAACTTTGGAATAAGACAACCTACAGCACAAGATTTTTTCTCAGTTCTTTAAAGCCTAATTTTCCTGATTTTCCTGGTTCAATTCGCAGCCACTGGGGGGTTGAGAATCAGTTACATTGGTGTCTTGACGTTATTTTCTCTGAAGATGATTCTCGTATTCGCAAAGATCATGCTCCTCGAAATATGACTATCCTCAAAAGGCTAGCTCTCAATTTGCTTCGCCAAGATAATTCTAAGGGCAGTCTGAAGATGAAACGATATCAAGCTGGTTTGAATAATAATTTTTTACTTCAGATTTTGTCTAATTCTGGCATATTTTGACTCAGAATTTTGATGCGATTACCCTGGGAGCAGAATTGAGCCAGCTAAATCCAAGAAAATATAAAATCTTGTTAGTAGTAAGTGAAGTTTATCGCCAACAATTGTGGATGTATGAGAATGAATCGAAGAGGATTGACGATAGAATTGTTAGTATAAACCAACCGCATATCCGACCTATAGTGAGAGGAAAAGCAGGAAAACCTGTAGAGTTTGGGGCAAAAATTTCAGTAAGCTGTTTCGACAACTATGTGTTTCTAGATCATTTAAGTTGGGATAATTTTAATGAGTCTGGTGATTTTCAAGCGCAAATTGAAGCCTATAAAAGCTTCACAGGATATTATCCTGACTCTGTTCATGTAGATAAAATTTATCGAACTAGGGTCAATAGAGCTTGGTGTAAAGAAAGAGGAATTAGAATTAGTGGCTCACCATTAGGACGACCTCCTAAAAATGTTAGCCCAGAAACTAAAAAGCAAGCTCAAGATGATGAAAAATTTCGTAGTATTATTGAAGGCAAATTTGGTCAAGCTAAAAGACGTTATAGTCTTAACAATATTATGTCAAAACTTTCCTCTACTTCAGAAACTTCCATTGCCATTACTTTTTTAGTAATCAATCTTTCCCGCCTACTTCAGCAGGTTTACTGTCTTTTTATGTCTTTATTTTATTATCTAGCTAAATTTGGCTTAAATTCTGAACATTGTATTATCTCAGCTAATATTTAAAAATACTTAATCATAAAAATACTTATCTTTCGCGCAAGTTAATTATTCTCCATTCTTTCTATTACTTTTTCAGCAAACCCTATTTAATCAGCTTGTAAATCAAAGTTTTTACCTTCACCTCTTAACATTTGTTTACTGAATTAATTGCCCTATAGTAGTTATCAATTCTGGAATATCGATTGGTTTGGAAATATGCTTTTGATATCCCGCATCAATCGAATGTTGCTTATTTACTTCACCCGCATAAGCCGTAAGTGCCCTAAAGGATTAGCTTCGCGTCCGATCGCAGGTAGGTCTTTTCCTTTCCGCAAAGCTCTAATTTGAGTTATCAGACTGTAGCCATCAGTTTCGGGCATACCGATATCACTGATAATCAAATCGGGAGTGGATTTACTAAAAGCTTCAAGAGCTTCTGCTGCCGATGTTACCGATCTTACTTCTGCACCTTCTTGCTCTAAAACCAAGGTGAGTATATTCAGCGAGTCTGGTTCGTCATCTACTACTAAAACTTTGACACCACTAAAGCGATTTGGTTGTACAGATCGATCGATTAGGTTGATACAGCGGTTTGCATCTAAATATGGGACAATCAAGCATTGTAAAAGTAGATCGTAAATGAAAGCTTATTCGGTGGATTTTCGAGAAAAAATAGTCAGTGCGATCGAGAAAGGAGATAGTTCAGTCAG
>JADEXJ010000380.1 GCA_015207195.1 Pleurocapsales cyanobacterium LEGE 10410 | reverse complement strand
ATTAAAATAGAACAAGTTCTAAATTAAAATCTCAGAATGCAACTGACAGAAACTGTTAAATTGACTTTCAAAGATGCTGCGGGGAAACTCACTGGCAATCGCAAACGAGACTTCATGGCAAAGGTTAGTGAAGATTATTGTAGAGGTTCAGCTCGCAAAGCGGAAACCATTTTTGGTTGGAATCGACATAGTGTTCAGTTGGGTTTGCAAGAAAGACTTACAGGAATAATCTGCGTAGATAACTATCGAGCAAGGGGTTGTCATAAGAGCGAGTCAAGATTACCCAACTTAGAAGCAGACATCCGTTCTCTGGTAGATGCTAAAGCTCAAGCAGACCCGAAATTTCAATCTACTTTTTGTTATGCTCGAATCAGTGCAAGAGCTGTAAGAGAAGCATTAATTCGGGAAAAGGGATACACAGAGACACAATTACCGACTCGCCAGACAATTGGCGAAATTCTGAATCGTTTAGGCTATCGTTTAAAAAAATCCAAAAAACCAAACCACTGAAGAAGATACCGCAAACTGATGCCATCTTTGAGAATGTTTTCCGCGAAAATCAACTCTGTGATAATAATTTAAAATCTTTACGAGTATCGATTGATAGCAAAGCCAAAGTCAAGATTGGCAATCTATCGAGGGGTGGCAAGGCGCGAACTCTAGAGGCAAAAGAGGCAGATGACCATGACACTGAATGGCAAGCTACATTGATACCCTTTGGTATTCTCAATACTGGCAATGACCAATTATCAATTTACATGGGTCAGTCTGCTGAAACCAGCGATTTTATCGTCGATTGTTTAACGGCTTGGTGGCATGAAAATCAACTCCAGAAATCCCAACTTGATGAATGGGTAATTAACCTTGATGGAGGAGCAGCAACTAGAAGTAACCGCACCCAATTCATCAAACGCATGGTGGAGTTGTCCCAAAGTATTGGTGTCAAAATTCGATTAATTTACTATCCTCCGTATCATAGCAAGTACAATCAGATTGAACGATGTTGGGCAACATTAGAAAATTATTGGAACGGAACTATTTTAGACTCGGTTGAAGTCGCTCTAAAATGGGCAAGCAATATGACCTGGAAAGGAATCAAACCCATTGTACATTTGGTGGAGAATACCTATGAAAAAGGAGTCAAAGTTTTATCTCAAGAGTTAAAGCACTATCAACCCTTCTGGCAAAGATCTGAAACTTTACCTAAATGGGATATCACAATTATTCCCACCTAATTGGTATCTTATTTTCTTGCATATCCCT
>JADEXJ010000121.1 GCA_015207195.1 Pleurocapsales cyanobacterium LEGE 10410 | reverse complement strand
AGGTAATTTTAAGGCATTGTTTGAAGCAGTTGAAAGAGAACAAGATCAAAGAGTTTTGATGTCTGACAACTAAAATTTTGAACACAAGTAATATCAGGTTCGGATGAACAGTTAAAACGAAGGAATGATACTAAATCCACGTCAGTTCGACGAACTTACCTTAAATTGCCCCCTAAATCCCTCAATTCTGGGGGACTTAAAGAACAGCGATCATAACCTTTACCAATCGGATTTATTATGAAGTAGTGAGTCCTTTAGGATAGGGCTACTTCCTACTCCCTACTTTCTACTTTCTACTCCCTACTTTCTACTTTCTACTTTCTACTCCCTACTTTCTACTCCCTACTCCCTACTCCTTACTTCCTACTCCCTACTCCTTACTTCCTACTCCCTACTCCCTACTCCCTAGCATCACTTAACATTTGGCTTATCTGGTAGAGGAAGATCCTTTAATTCTGAAGGTTTGCGGTCAAACAGTGGTACGTTTCTCAAGCGATCGCGCAGCGATGGTAATGGTTTGGGTTCGGCTTCAGGTTGAGCTGTTGGTTCGGGTGTCTCTTCTGACTGTGGTACGGGAGCAGGTTTGGGCTGTTCTGGTTTGGGTTGGGGTTTTTCTTGGGTTCTCAGTGAAGGCAAGGTTAAAGAAGGACAAATTTCGGGGTCATACTCGTAATTAACCGTAACCTGATAGGGTTTTGGCTGTTCGGTTTCATTATCCAAGGTGCGATCGCCAAGCTCGTTACTGGCTTGTTGATTAAAAAGCGGATATTCTGCTCCCTTAATTAAATCTAGAGCTACAACTTCGCCCTCCGCGTTGGCCACTACGCCAAACACGCTAGATCCTTCCAGTCTTCTGATACAGGCATCTCTTGGGTAAGTACCTTTAATCTCAATGTTCTCAGGTTCAATGTCTTGGACTTTTGCCAGCCAAGCAACATAGTTTTTTCTAGCCTCTTCATTGGTAGTACCCGCTTCTGTTTTAGTCAGGCTTTGAGCTAAATTACGAATACGCTGTTGAGAATCAGCAAATCTTCTGGCTGCAATCTGCTCTGGGGTTGGCTCTGGTTTGGCTTCTGGCTGTTCGGGCGTGGGGCTTGTTGGTTGAGAATCTGGCTTCTGTTCTGGTTTGGTCGCAGTTGAAGGGGGTTGGGCTGGTTGAGAGGGCTGGTTGGGTGTAGTTAAATCCGATGGCTTTTCTGGGGGTTTAGCCATATTGGGCGGTAGTTTTATCGGTTCAACCTCAAAGTCTGAAGGGTCGATTTCTGGAGGAAGAGGCAAATCGGACAAATCTCCCACAGGAGGAAGTCTAATGTCGGTTTGAGGAGGTAGGGGAGGAAGATTGAACTGAGGCGGTGGAGGAATAACCAGCGGAGTTAGATTGGAGTTATCACCTATCCCAGGAATGAGATCGGGAGGTATGGCAAACGGTGCAGCAGGTTCGCTGTTATCCGCAGTAGGAAAATTGTTAAAGTCTGGAACATTTGGTATGTCAGAAGTATCTAGCTGGGGATATAAGTTGGGCAAGCGTGCCTGTTGTTCTGGGTTTAGTTCGATAATCGAGACTTCTCTTTCTCCAGAATCTTGATTAAGTCTTATGGTAGGTAAGCCAAACTTTAGAACCAACAGATGAAACCCAACTGAGAGCAACAAACACAGCTGAGTTGGGTTAATCAACCTGCCAGATTGATTGTTTAATTTCGATTCGTAGGACATAACCCGCAACCATAAAAATAAAATCTTAAAAATCTAGTCTATTTTATAAAATAACTTTTTGAAAACACGATAGCTATCAACCTAGATGATGCGTAATTAGTTAGCAAGGTAACTTCGTCGCTTCCCACGCCAAGACACCGCCTAATTACTGGCTATCTACTACTCCCTACTCTCTACTCCCTACTCTCTACTCCCTACTCATTCCGACGGGCGATCGCTCTTTAAACCCCAGGGTTAGTTCCTAATTTGAACAGGCATTACCAAATACGTCATTTTTAATCCACTTAGAGGACTAAAAACCACAGGCTGATTCCATTCGTTTAGCTGCATCTTGATTTCAGATGCTGGAAGTGCTTTGAGTCCGTCCATAAGATATTTAATATTAAAGGCAATCTCAGTATCATCTCCCATGATTTCTGCTGGTAAAGACTGTTTAGCATTACCTATATCTTGAGCATCTGCCGAGATAATTAGTTCCCCTCGGTCGTTGTTGATACTGAATTTGACTAAATTATTTTTCTGCGCCAAAACCGAGACTAATTCTAGACTGTTTAACAATCGCTTGCGGTCTAAAACAATTTCACGCTCAAAATTACGGGGAATCAATTGCTCATAAGCTGGATAGTTGCCCGATATTTTAGTACTGGTTAAAAGTCGATCGCCCAGTTTAAAGATTGTTACCTGTTCATCAAAACTAACAGCAACGCGATCGCTCTCTTCTGCATCACTAATGATTCTTTCTAGTTCACGTAATGCCTTGGCAGGTATGGTTAGGGCAAATTTTGGTAGCTCAACCGCCGTTTCCGCTTCTTCAGTATCCAGATCCGTGGCGACAACTGCCAAACGATGACTATCTGTAGCAGCAAATTCTAGAACTCCTACCTGATTTTCTGCTGAACCTTGGGTTTTTAGATGCACTCCTGTAAGCACCTGTTTAGATAGTTCTGTTGAAGCAGCAAATAAACATCCTCCTAATCCCTGAGTGAGCAAAGCGATAGGAAGATTGATGGTTTGGGCTGCATCTACCGTAGGTAGTGTGGGAAATTCTGCTGCGTCTATTCCTGTCAGCTGAAATCTACCTGAGGTTGAACTAATAGTTGTAACAAAATTAGCTTGATCACTAGGGGAATCTAAGGTAATTTCCATTTCTGGTAAACGGGTCACAATGTCGTTTAGCAATCTAGCGGGAAGAGTAATGCTGCCACCTTCAATAACTTCAGCATTAAAGCTAGTCTCGATCCCCAAACTACCATCAAAGGCAACCAGGCTAACCTTTTGAATAGCTTCATTTGCCTCAATCAGAACGTTACCCAACACCGCAGGTTCGGGACGAGAGGGAACGGCACGACTGACAAGAGAAAGATTATTTTTCAGCTCACTTTGACTGCAAACAATTTTCATTTCAGAATTTAGCTGGTGAATCGACAAACAATTGTACTATTTAATCGCGGTTAAGGGTAAGTCCAAAATTAATTTTGTGAACTACTCTGTAAAACTTTGTTTTTATTGCGCCGATTCGCAATTAATTAATTTAGTAATTTAGTCGATCGACAAACACGAGAAATTGCTGTGGATAACTTGTGGATAACCTGAGATTTTCGCCTGAAACCTGTGGAAAAACTAACAGCTAATTTTCAGTTTGGGCTTTTTGCTGACTAATAAAATTAATCCGATCGCTCAACAAAGAAATAGTCTGATTGAGAGTACGATCTTTTCTTAACTGCTTGGCAATTTTGTCACAACTATACATAACCGTAGTATGGTCTTTGCCACCAAACTTTTCTCCAATCCGAGGCAGGCTAAGATCGGTATGTTGACGCATCAGATACATGGCAATATGTCTTGCCTTGCTAATCTCGCGACGACGAGAACTACCTTTTAAGTCTTCGGCAGGGATTTTTAAAATTTCAATAACTGCTTCAAAAATTGTTTCTGGAGAAGCGGTAATTTGCTCTATTTTAGGGTTGAGTGCTGCTGCAATGTTTTCTACCGTCATCGATAAACCAGACAGAGAAATATAGGCGATCGCCCTAATCAAAGCTCCTTCTAATTCTCTAATATTAGAAGTATATTGACTAGCAATGTACTCAATTGCTTCTCTAGGGAGACGGACGTTTTCATATTCCGCTTTCTTTTGTAAAATTGCCATCCGTGTTTCTAAGTCTGGAACCTGCACATCCGCAATCAAACCCATAGAAAAGCGAGAACTGAGGCGTTCTTTTAGCTTAGGAATTTGTTGAGGCGGGCGATCGCTCGCTAAGACTACCTGCTTTCCTGCTTCGTGGAGAGTGTTAAAGGTGTGGAAAAACTCTTCTTGAGTATATTCTTTTCCTTCAATAAACTGAATGTCATCGACTAGCAAAATGTCGGCAGTGCGATAGTGTTCTCGAAAAGTTTGAATACTATCGTTGCGAATCGCAGCAATCAAATCATTAGTGAATTGTTCGGTAGAAACATAGAATACCCTAGCATCAGGGTTGATTTCTAAATGATAATGCCCTATTGCCTGCATGAGATGAGTTTTGCCCAATCCTACTCCCCCACAAAGAAATAGGGGGTTAAAATCTCGTCCAGGTGACTCGGCAACAGCCAAAGAAGCAGCGTGTACCATTCGATTTGTCGAACCAACCACAAAGCTGTAAAAAGTGTATTTAGGATTTAATTTGGAGGGTTTAATCGAGTTTTTGATCGTGGAAGATTGATGCTTATGTCGGGAATCAACTGGTTTATTTAAAAAGGCTATATCGTCACCCTGCTGAGTTTTGAAGCGGATTTCTAAAGGTTTACCGATAATTTCCCTCACCGCATCGCTAATAATATCTACATAGTACTTTTGCAAATGATTCATCACAAAAGCGTTGGGAGTCAAAATAATTATGTATTCAGAATTCAAACTTTCAACCGTGGCGTTTTGAATCCAAGTTTCAAAGGTAGGGCGACTCAATTGTTCTTTCAGACGTTCTAAAACTCTTTCCCATAGCTGTTGTGAAGAAATTGCCACTCTTTTACATAACTTAAAGATGATCTCAAGTCAAGACACGCTACTCAGTAATTTGTATTGTGCAATTGGCTTGTTGAAAATTTTATCAGCTCGATCGTATTAAAATTAGTAATATTCGCTATCTATTCTTGAATATTAAAATTTCTTCTTAAGAATAAGTAATGTTACATATTTAGGCAAACCAGACCACTTAATTTTTACTGTTTACTCAAACGTCATGAAAGAACTTTCCTCAATTGCTCAAATAGGTAATCCTATTCTCCGCAGCAAAGCTCTTCCCGTAGCTCGAAGTTCAGACCCAACTATTCTACAGTTAATTGACTCTTTAATCGACACGGCGATCGCCAATCAAGGAGTAGGAATTGCTGCACCCCAGATCTCTCAACCCTATCGACTGTTTATCATCGCTTCTCATCCGAGCGAACGCTATCCTTATGCACCAACCATGCCACCCACGGCGATCATCAATCCACAAATCTTAAATCATGGTGAAGAAGTAGTTAAAGATTGGGAGGGCTGCTTGAGCGTTCCTAACGTGCGGGGCTTAGTACCTAGATATCGCCAAATCAAGGTTGAATATACCACCAAGGAAGGAGAGATTAAGCAAGAAATACTCACAGATTTTATCGCACGTATTTTTCAACACGAACTAGATCATCTAGATGGCATCCTGTTTACAGATCGGGTAACAGATCCAGCCGATTTATATTCCGAAGCTCAATATCGTCAGATTATTTCAGCAAGCGATCTAAGTTAATAATTACTGACTTCAATTAGGGCTATTGAACCTCTGGGATGAATAGAAAATTGATTCTTGAGAAGATATCTGCTAGTTTTTGGCAGGGCTAAATGCGTCCAGGTGGGGAAGGATAATCTGTATTACTCGACAGTATCCAACGCCAAAACAGAATGAAGAATATCATAAAACCCAAATAAATAAGAGCTTGTAACATAGTTTTAATCCTCAGCAAAACAAAGAGAACTCGACCTCGATCGCCCTCACTCCACACTGAATCTTCAAACTTTAGCTCGGCTTGTTCGAGTTTGAAATAGAAAAAGCTGGCTAATTTGTATCCATCATATCTTGATTATATCTCTAACTGATGTTAGGCACTCGCGCTACAGCCAAGAATGACAACTATCAACATATAAAGCTAACTGATTGGATCGGATCGACGATGTGATAACCAAGCGTGATGGCTTGCAAAATAAAATTGGGTGATTGTAGTTGTTTGTTAGAATATTATCCTGTGGCTATGGCTGCATCGATTAATCTTCAACTAAAAGGTATTGTTGTTAATGCAGAGAAAAAGTTCTTTCGATTCCTCCCACATCATGTATCGCTCCGAAGAATTAGTGAGTGCAGCTTCTAATCGCTACCGCATCACGGTTCAGGTTGCCAACCGTGCTAAACGCCGTCGTTACGAGGAATTAGAAAACTTCGACGATCCGACGATGAAACCCGTAATTCGCGCCATTATCGAAATGTCTGATGAATTAACTCAACCCGAAATTATCGGCGACTAGAAGCAATTTTTGGGTTGTTGAGGTGCAATACTATGGGTAATTACTCTTCGCACCCAGTTCGAGCTTGTCAAGAAAATTGAAACGTTTTATCCAGAGTGGGGATGGTTACCGTGTAGGCTGGCATCCCCAGGGTTCAAAATATCAGGGTTTGGTAGGAACAGACGACTGGGCGATCGAGCTAACCAAAGCCGAACTCCAAGATTTTTGTCGTTTGTTAGGTCAGCTAGTAGACACCATGGTTCAAATGGAAACCGAACTAATGGATCGTGAAAAAATTAGCTGCGAAGCGGAAACGGATCTGCTCTGGCTGGAAGTTGAAGGTTATCCTAATAGTTATTCTTTACGTTTAATTTTGAATTGTGATCGCCGTTGCGAAGGAAACTGGAGAGAAGGTATTGCTCCAAAATTAAATCTAGCTTTGGCAGAGATCAAAGAAGAATTGTAGGGCAAAAACCAGGATGAGCTATTTACAGTAATTCTCGATAGCAATCAGGGAATTTTCTTTAAGAAGTAAGAAGTAGAAACTAAGAAAAAGTTTTATATATTAAATTAATCGTTTGCTTAATTTCTCTCAGATATTAAGTTTTATAGTTCTCAATAATCTTAAGGGTTAATATTAGCAGTAATCTAGAAGCAACAAATAGATGTTATTAGATATTCAGACCCAGAAATGCTTAATAAAATTCTATACGCCGATTCTGGTGCAGATAATGCCCAAGATATGCTCAAGATCTTACTGGAGCTTCCTGCTACTAAAAATTCTCAACTATCAATATTGAGAGTAATTTCTCCTAAAACCAGCCAAGAAAAATCAGAGGTTCAGCAAGAGGCTGAAACAAAAATTAATGATTTAGTTGCTAAATTAGGCATAGCTACAGACAGAATTACGAGTAGGGTTGAAGAAGGAGAAGCAAAAACTACGGTTTTAAAAGTTGCTCAAGAGATTGATGTCGACCTTATTATCATGGGTTCGCGAGGTTTAGGTAAACTACAGTCAATTTTGAGTAATTCTGTTAGTCAGTATGTGTTTCAACTAACAGAACGCTCGATGCTGCTGGTAAAAGACGATATTTATGTCAAAAGGCTCAAACGAGTGATGGTGGCAATAGATAAATCCCCTGCTGCTCAATATGCCTTAGACGTTACGCTTTCATTGCTGCGAGGTTATCAAGATGCAGAGATCTTTTTAACTCGTGTTAATCCCGATTTAGACCCTAATTTAAGTTTGTCACGAGAAGATATGGAAAACAATCCTATCTTAGCTCCAGCGATCGCCAGAGTAAAACAAATGGGTTTAGATTATCAATGTCTGGTAACAGGTGGCAGACCAGCCCAAAAAATCTGTAGTTTGGCAGAAGCCAGAAATATTGATTTGCTGGTTTTAGGTTCTCCCGAACGTCGTCCGTCAATTGCCAAAAATCTGCCTGATGTTGAACGTCTTTTGGGTAGTTCTCTATCCGACTATATTCGGATTAAAGCTTCCTGTCCCGTACTCCTTGCCAGACAAGAAGAAGCATAACTTGCCAGCCTGTTTACTCAACAGGCTCACGTCTACCCAATCGTCTTAGGCTAATTCAATCGATACTGCCTCCCATAGCAATAAGTTATTCAACATAGACAAACTGAACACTCTTCTGGGGGTCAAGAAACTATACAATTAATCGCTAGCAGTATTTAAGCGAAAGACAGAATAATATGCCCCGTCGTGACGATCTCCATAAAATCTTACTCCTTGGTTCGGGTCCAATTGTCATCGGACAGGCTTGTGAATTTGACTATTCTGGAACACAAGCTTGTAAAGCTTTGCGCGAAGAAGGATATCAGGTAGTTTTGGTCAATTCCAACCCTGCTTCAATTATGACCGATCCCGAAATGGCGAATCGTACTTATATCGAACCTCTGACCCCCGAAATGGTAGAAAAGATAATTATTAAGGAAAAGCCAGACGCGCTATTGCCGACCATGGGAGGACAAACTGCATTAAATGTTGCGGTTTCTTTAGCTAAGAGTGGAGTATTAGACAAATATAATGTAGAACTGATTGGGGCAAAACTACCAGCGATTGAAAAAGCCGAAGATCGCCTGTTATTCAAAGAGGCGATGGAAAAAATTGGCGTACCGATGTGTCCGTCGGGCATTGCCAATAACCTAGAACAAGCCAGGAAAATTGCTAAAGAAATTGGTAGCTATCCGCTGATCATTCGACCAGCCTTTACTTTAGGTGGTACGGGAGGCGGTATTGCCTATAACCAAGAAGAATACGAACAAATTTCCGCAGCAGGAATAGATGCTTCTCCCGTCAGTCAAATTCTGATCGATAAGTCTTTGTTGGGCTGGAAAGAATACGAATTAGAAGTAATGCGAGACTTGGCTGATAACGTAGTAATTATCTGTTCGATTGAGAATATCGATCCGATGGGAATACACACGGGAGATTCGATTACCGTTGCCCCTGCCCAAACCCTAACCGATAAAGAGTATCAGCGTTTGCGCGACTATTCTTTGGCAATCATTCGCGAGATTGGCGTAGAAACAGGGGGGTCTAACATCCAGTTTGCCATCAATCCGATCAGCGGTGAGGTAATTGTAATTGAGATGAATCCTCGCGTGTCTCGGTCTTCGGCATTGGCTTCTAAAGCGACGGGTTTTCCGATTGCCAAGTTTGCTGCCAAGTTAGCGGTAGGCTATCGACTTAATGAAATTTCCAATGACATTACTCAAAAAACACCTGCTTCCTTTGAACCCACTATCGATTACGTAGTCACCAAAATTCCTCGCTTTGCCTTTGAGAAATTCCCTGGAACCAAACCAATCCTGACGACTCAGATGAAGTCTGTAGGCGAGGCGATGGCAATTGGCAGAACTTTTAACGAATCGTTCCAGAAAGCTTTAAGATCTTTAGAAACTGGTCGCTATGGCTTTGGCTGCGATCGCCAAGAAACCCTGCCCTCAATTCCTCAGGTGCGTTCTAGTTTGCGTACTCCCAACCCCGAACGGATCTTTAGCGTATACCAGGGCTTGAAGCTAGGGATGTCTCCAGAAGAAATCCACCAACTAACGGCGATCGATATGTGGTTCTTGGATAAGATGCAGGAATTGCTGTTAACCGAGAAGTTTCTCAAAGGTACAAAGTTACCAAAAATTTCCGCCGAACAAATGCGCTTCGTCAAACAGCAGGGCTATAGCGATCGCCAAATTGCCTTTGCGACTAAAACCACTGAAGATGAAGTGCGGGCATATCGAAAAGAATTAAATGTTTTACCCGTATACAAGCTGGTAGATACCTGCGCTGCGGAATTTGAAGCCTATACGCCCTATTACTATTCCACCTATGAAACTGGGGAGTCAGAAATTACCCCCTCTGATAAATCTAAGGTGATGATCTTAGGAGGAGGACCAAACCGTATCGGACAGGGAATTGAATTCGACTATTGCTGCTGTCATGCAGCCTATGCCCTTTCCGCAGCAGGATATGAAACCATCATGGTTAACTCCAATCCTGAAACCGTATCTACAGATTACGATACTAGTGATCGCCTGTATTTTGAACCCCTAACCAAAGAAGATGTTCTCAACATTATTGAAGCAGAACAGCCCGCAGGAATCATCGTCCAGTTCGGTGGACAGACTCCCCTAAAGTTAGCAGTACCCTTACAGGAATACCTAGTTAACTCCGAATTAAAAACTCTCCCCATTCGAGGACAAGCGAACTCCGAACCCGTAAAAATTTGGGGGACATCACCCGATTCAATCGATACTGCTGAAGATCGAGAAAGATTTGAGCAGATATTGCGGGAATTGAATATTAAACAGCCTCCGAACGGTATTGCTCGTAATTACGAAGAATCTCTACAGATTGCCAACCAGATCTCCTATCCCATTGTGGTACGCCCTTCTTATGTATTAGGCGGTAGGGCAATGGAAATAGTCTATTCCGATGCGGATTTAAAACACTACATGACCTATGCGGTAGAGGTAGAACCCGATCGCCCGATCTTAATTGACAAATTTTTAGAAAATGCGATCGAGGTTGATGTCGATGCGCTGTGTGACCATAGCGGTAAGGTAGTTATTGGTGGCATTATGGAACACATCGAACAGGCAGGGATTCACTCAGGAGATTCCGCTTGTTCTATTCCCTACAACTCTTTACCAGATTCGGCGATCGCTACTATCCGCGACTGGACAGAAAAATTAGCTAAGGCTTTAAAGGTAGTGGGGTTAATGAATATTCAGTATGCGGTTCAGGGAGAACAAGTATTTATTATCGAAGCCAATCCTCGTGCTTCCCGTACCGTACCCTATGTCTCCAAAGCGACTGGCGTTCCCCTGGCAAAGATAGCATCTTTAGTAATGTCGGGAGCAAGTTTAGAGTCTTTAGGAGTAACAAAAGAAACTATTCCCAAACATATTGCGGTCAAAGAAGCAGTATTACCGTTTAATAAATTTCCTAGTACGGACACTCTTTTGGGACCTGAAATGCGTTCTACTGGAGAAGTAATGGGCATTGATAGCGACTTCGGCAAAGCCTTCGCTAAAGCAGAAATTGGTGCAGGAGTAGAACTAGCTTTAAACGGGACAGTGTTTGTTTCGATGAATGAACGGGATAAACAAGCGATCGTTCCTGTGGTGCGGGACTTTATCGATCTGGGCTTTAAAATAGTTGCCACCGCAGGTACACAAAAAGCACTGCAAGCCAATGGCATTGAAAACGTAGATTTGGTTTTAAAGCTACATGAAGGTCGTCCCCATGTCGTAGATTCGATCAAAAACAACCAGATTCAGCTAATTATCAATACTCCTACAGGAGAAGAATCCCAAACCGATGCTCAATTGATTAGAAGAATGGCACTAGACTACAGACTACCAATCATCACCACGATCGCAGGAGCAAAAGCTACGGTAGCTGCAATTCGCTCCCTACAGTCAGAACCTCTAGAAGTAAAGGCATTGCAGGAATATATTAACTGAACTTTAGTTTGGGGATTGAATTTTCGATCCCTATCTGTAGTTATGCCAAATAAAAGCTAGGGGATTTTCTTTAGGGAGTAGGGAGTAGTAGGGAGTAGGAAGTAGGGAGTAGGGAGTCCTAAAGGATACCGCTCCGCATATAGGAAGTAGGGAGTAGGGAGTAGGGAATCCTTTAGGGCTACTTGCTACTTTACCCCTTTTACTTTAACTGTTCATCCGAACCTGATATTACCTGAATTTTTCAGGCTTTAGTTTTTACTAAATACAAACCACCACAATTCTGCCCCAATCAAGCCCAAGCCACCCACGGTAACGACAAGCTTTAAGCCTATCGGCTGTTCTATTTTATGAAACTTACTGGTTTCCCCAGCCGAAGCAGGCATTTCTCCTCCCACCTCCTGCGCTAATACGAGATTGGGAGTTAAGGCTAGTAAAAATCCTAGTCCAACAAGAACTGCATAAATCTTAGTTTGATTAAATATCTGACTCATAACGCTAAACCTATCTGTGTTCATCTTCGCAAACGTTTATTTTTATATTTCCGATCGACCCTTAGAAAGCTGGCATCAACTGACTGGCAAAGCTGCTCAAGATAGCTTTTGGGAAAACGACACCAGAAGAAGATCAATTGAAAGACTGACGCTGAAAATTACGTAGACGCAAAGCATTACTCACTACCGAAACCGAACTGAAAGCCATTGCCCCACCCGCAATAATCGGATTGAGTAACCAGCCAAAGAAAGGAAATAAAACCCCTGCTGCGATGGGAATACCCAAGACATTATAAATAAAGGCGAAAAAGAGATTCTGGCGAATATTGCTGATAGTCGCCTTACTCAACTGTATTGCGGTAATAATGCCCTGCAATTCTCCTGAAATTAGAGTAATATCGCTAGCTGCGATCGCTACATCCGTTCCCGTACCGATAGCAATGCCAACATCCGCTTGAGCTAGTGCAGGAGCATCATTGATGCCATCACCCACCATGGCGACAATTTTGCCTTCTTGCTGTAATTCTTTGACCTTAGCTGCTTTTTGGTCGGGGCGTACTTCTGCTTCTACTCTAACTATACCCACCTGTCGGGCGATCGCCTCGGCGGTTTTTTGGTTGTCTCCTGTCAGCATTACCACTTCTAGATTTAAGCTGCGTAATGTCCTGACGGCTGCATTAGAAGAAGGTTTTACCGCATCCGCAATTCCCATCATGGCTTCTAGTTCGCCATCTACGGCAACCAACACTACAGTTTTAGCTTCAGCTTCCCAAAGATCTTTTTTTGACTGTAGGTTAGTGGTTTCAATGCCCAAGTCTTTCATCCAGCGTTGAGTACCAATCTGTATTAGACGCTCTGAAACTATACCCTGTACTCCGCTACCAGCGATCGCTTCAAAGTCAGTTGCTTCTATCAGATCGACGTTTTGTGACTGGGCGTATCTAACTACTGCTTCGGCAAGAGGATGCTCGGAATTTCGTTCGACTGTTGCTACCAAACACAATAACTCAAGCTCTGCCCTGTGGCTAACGCTGTTTACTGTAGCGTAATCAGTAACGGTGGGTTTACCTTGGGTGATTGTACCAGTCTTGTCAAGAACAATGGTTTGAAGTTTGTGTGCCAGTTCCAAACTCTCTGCACCTTTGATCAAAATACCGTTTTCCGCACCTTTGCCCGTACCTACCATAACCGAGGTAGGAGTAGCCAAACCCAAAGCACAGGGACAGGCAATAATTAACACTCCGACTGTAGTAATCAAGGCGAGGGAAACATTACCCATCAAGATAAACCAGAGGACAAATGTGGCAATGGCGATCGCAATTACTACTGGCACAAACCAACCAGTTACTTTGTCAGCTAATCTTTGAATTGGTGCTTTTGAACCTTGAGCATCTTGTACCAGCTTAACTATCTGTGCTAACACTGTATCTGCCCCTACTCTGGTAGCTTTAAATTTAAAACTACCTGTCTTGTTGATAGTTGCGCCAATAACTTCATCTCCTGGCTGTTTCTTAACGGGTATACTTTCCCCCGTTACCATCGCTTCATCAACGGTGGAAGTCCCGCTAATTATCTCTCCATCAACGGGTATCTTTTCACCAGGGCGTACTAAGATAGTATCGTCGATTTGTACTCGATTAA
Source organism: Pleurocapsales cyanobacterium LEGE 10410 (assembly GCA_015207195.1). GTDB lineage: Bacteria > Cyanobacteriota > Cyanobacteriia > Cyanobacteriales > Xenococcaceae > Waterburya. Next base: position 5,710 of record JADEXJ010000121.1, on the reverse strand, counting down.
TTGGCAGATCTATTTCTTGACCATCACGAATCACTCTGGCATCTTTGGCTTGTAAACCTATCAGTTGTCGAATTGCTGCTGAAGTTTGACCTTTTGCTCGATTCTCAAACCACTGTCCCAACAAAATTAAGGTAATAACTACGGCTGCGGTTTCATAGTAAACTTCTGGCATCAAGCCTTGATTGAGAAAAAAGTTAGGAAAGATGGTAGCGAATAAAGAATAAAAGTAGGCTGCACTCGTTCCCAAAGCAATTAAAGTATCCATTGTGGCAGCATGGCGTTTGAAAGCTTTCCACGCGCCGATATAAAATCTGTAACCACACCAAAACTGAACTGGTGCAGTCAAAATTAGCTGTAACCAAGAATTGTGCAGCCATGCAGGAATAAAAGGTAAATCTAACCCCGTCATCATCGGTAGCGAACCAAAGATTAAAATTAGACTAATTACGCTACCGACTATTATTTTTAGCTTTAAATCGCGAGATTCAGCCTTGCGAGAGGCTTTTTCTACATCATCCTCCTCCAGCATTTTTCGTTCTTGGAGAGAATAGGAAGAGTACCCCGCCTCTTCTACTGCTTGCTGGATATCTTCAATACTAGTTCGGCGGGGATTATATTTAATCGCAGCTTGTTCTGCACCGAAATTAACATTACATTCCCCTACTCCTGGTACATTTTTAATCGCCTCTTCAATGCTGCTAGCGCAAGAAGCACAACTCATACCCTTGAGTTTAAGATTTACGCTTTCTAAATCAGTCGTCGTATTCATAATTGCTACCGAAAAAATTTGATGAGGCAGTATATCATGCCCAACTCATTCGCTTATGAAATAGCTTAAACTCTATAGCTAACTAGAGAGTCAAGTTCATCGCTCATGTAAAATATGTAATACTAAATCCTGTTCATAGAGGTTACTTATGTATCGCCCCCTATATCCCACCGCGCATTCCCAAGCGCGTAAAACGCACGCGGGGTCGCTCTCCAATTCTGGGGGACTTAAATGAGTTTTTGCTTCCTGGTGAAAGTAACTTTTACCAATCTGATTTAGTATAAGATATGTCAAATTGTAAAAATGTTCAGCAATTTGCTTTCTTGAAGATCGTTCTAATGCAGCAAAAACTGGAGCGGTCTGCAAGTGTTTATCAATCGAGAACTACAAAGTATATAATCTAACTACGGCTATTCATGTCGGCGATCTTACACTCAAAGCGATCGCCAGATTCTTGTTGAAAGCAATTTAATAAATTCAGTAAACATCCAGGCAATATTTGTTCAAATAAAATTTACTATTAATAGAATAGTAGGTATAGCTACTGCTTGAATTTTCAATAATAATAATTTTTAATTGATTCGTTTTTCATGCCATCCGATCCCTCAACTCCTAAATATAATGCCGAGCTGCTGCGATTATTATCAACCCAACCTAAAAATTTGGGAACAATTTTACAGGAAGCAGATTTAGTATCTTCCTTACAGATTGAAGCAGCACTTGCAACCCAAGCCGATCATCCTAAGTTACGAATTGGCGAAATTTTAGCGAGTCAGGGTTCGATCAAATCAGAAACCGCCGACTTCTTTGCTCAAGACTGGTCAAAAGTGGTGGTTCAGCCAGACAAACGGGCTTTAGGCTACTACCTAAGACAGGCTGCTATTCTTAATAGCGCGCAAATTGAAGTGATTTTGGCAAAGCAAAGAGCTACTGGAGTCCGCTTTGGTACGATTGCGGTATACCAAGGGTTTCTCAAATCGACTACTCTAGATTTTTTCCTGGCTAATTTATTTCCCGAAGAGCTAAACGTGTCACCTTTTATAAATATGTATCGAGGTTCGTCATTTTTTTAAGAGCAATCCTCAATTATTCCACTTACAAACTTTCACTTTTGCTTCGCTATCCCATAACCAGGGAAAGATATTTCTCTAACCGTCTAGCTCTCCTTCCATCACCGTTGAAAGTGCTTTGCTCGTATTCTCTTTAAACTCTTTAATATTGACGCGATTTAAGATGATTATTGCCAAAATCATACATATTGCTTGGATGACAAACACCAAGGCATAAGACCATAGGACATTGGCAAAGATAGTCTTGCCAATATCCAAGACAATTCCACCAAAAAAAGTAGCTAGACCTCTTGACATAGCTTGGGCTAATCCCCAGGCACCGATAAAAGTCCCTGCGGTTTCAGCTGCGGTTAGATCCAGCATGAGATTAATTCCGCCAACAGTCGCCATTCCCGCAGCAACACCAAAGAAAACCATTGCTGTCTGTAAAATTTTTGGTTGTTGAGTAAAGCCAGCCAGAATAATCAAGCCAAAACAAATCGCTACCAAAATACAGCCGATTTTAGTAGTTAATTTTTTACCCAGTGCAGGAATAACTAGAAATCCCGTAATGCTATAACCGATTAAAATCCCAATTCCCCAGAAAGCATTAAGTTGAGTCGTCTCGCCAATACTCATGCCAAACACCTCACCGCCATAAGGTTCTAATACCGCTTCCTGCATAAACAAACCGATGGTAAGAATAGATAAAAAACTAAAGAAAATACCAGTTTGACGGCTGGTAGTTAAAACTTCAATAGCGCGATTGATCGTAATACTATCTTCTCTATCGGTTGTATTGTTGGTAGCAAAACGCGAATACCTCCTTTCTACTCCCCAAGTAGCGATGAGAGCAAATGCTAAAACTAAAAAGGGAACAAAACTAAAGACATAATTAATGGGTGGCTGTAAGATTTCTAAAGGAATATTCCCTGCTGCGATTCCCGCCGACTCAATTCTGTTAAAGACAATGCTGCCACTAACCCCACCAATAACTATCCCTACCATCAACATCGACCAAACGATCGCAATTAATTTAGAACGTTTTTCTTCTTCTGTAATATCCACCAGTAAAGCCGTAAAGGGTGTCGAACTACAGCTAACCGCTAAACCATATATCGCCATGACTAGAGCTAATATGGCACTCCATCCGATAGTTTGCTCATTCCAAATCCAACCACCGTTGGCTTCTACAACCGCTCCCAACTGCCAAACAACCTGTACTGCTAAAAACACCGCCAAACCGAAAATTGCCGTTCCCAGCAAGACATAGTTAGTACGATGCTTACCAAACAAAGGCTTATGATCCGATAGCTGTCCAAACCATACCCGTGCAGGAGAGACAAACAAGGATGTGGCTAGAATTCCTCCTGTGATAGTTGCAGGAATGCCTAATTCACTGATCATTACCCGATTTAATACAGCTAGGGTCAAAACCGCCATAATCCCCAAACCCATATTAAACAAGCCAAGACGGAAGATATTTAAGATTCCTACCTGGCGTTTGGGACGTGTAACAACTGGATTAGATTCAGAAAAATCTTCAATAGTCATCTTTCGTCTTAATAATTTTAAATAGAATTTTATTCTGGTTCAACCCAACGTCCGTCTGCCTTGATCAAATTAATCAGTTCTTCAACGCCTCGTTCTTCAGGAACTTTTTTGATTTCTTCTCGACCGCGATAAAGAGAGATATAGCCTGGTTGTTTACCCACATATCCATAGTCGGCATCTGCCATCTCGCCAGGACCATTAACAATACAGCCCATTACGGCAATATCTAAACCTGTTAGATGTTTGGTTGCCTCGCGAACTTCGTGCAGCACGTCTTCGAGGTTAAATAAGGTACGACCACAAGAAGGGCAGGCTACATACTCTACCATAGTTTTGCGCAGTCCCAACGCTTGCAGAATGCTATAGCACACAGGAATTTCCTTCTCAGGAGGTTCCGTGAGGGAAACACGAATCGTATCGCCAATGCCCTGTGCCAACAGCGTGCCGATTCCCGCCGTAGATTTGATTCTGCCATACTCACCGTCTCCAGCTTCAGTAACGCCCAGGTGTAGGGGGTACTCCATGCCTAATTCGTTCATCCTCTGTACCATCAGGCGATAGGCTGCCAGCATTACGGGTACACGGGAGGCTTTGAGAGACAGAACAATGTTATAGAAATCTAAAGATTCGCAGATCTTAATAAATTCCAACGCCGACTCTACCATCCCTTCTGGGGTATCGCCGTAGGTAAAGAGCATACGTTCAGAAAGAGAACCATGATTGACCCCGATGCGCATCGCTTTACCCTGATCTCGCAAAGAAACAACTAGTGGCTCAAGAGTTTCACGGATTTTATCACCAATTTCGGCAAATTCTGTCGGAGTATACTCAGTGCGATCGCTTTTAGGTTTTTCAAACACATACAGCCCAGGATTGATCCGCACCTTATCGACGTGTTTGGCAACTTCTAGGGCAATTTTCATGCCGTTATGATGGACATCAGCCACCAGAGGAACTGCTTGATAAGTCTCGGTGAGTTTTTGTTTGATTTCCTTTAGGGCTTTGGCATGAGCCATACTAGGCACAGTTACTCGGACAATTTCGCAGCCAATCTCATGTAGACGGCGAATTGCTGCCACCGAACCGTCAATATCTAAGGTATCTTCGTTGATCATCGACTGCACCACCACTGGATTACCACCGCCGATAGTGATGTCACCTACCTTGACTGGGCGTGTTTTTCGTCTATGAATGGTGGGATCGAAAGCTGTGGTGTTGGTAAGGTTAGGATTATCCAGAGTTTGCATAACGATTGAAGTATTGCTCAGATTAAAAATTTTATATTTAATTCACTAAGTTACGTTCTATTGTAGAGCTTAGGGGTTATCACTTGTTTAAACACTTACTGGTTTTGGCAAGAATTTGCTAGACAATTAATAATTACTTTAGCTTTTTGTTTAAATTCGATTACCATCGCAAAGTGCCTGCATCACTCCCTTGCTCGCGCTTGGCTTTACTATCGTTTTCAAACCACTGAATGATTTGCTGATGAGTTAAGTCTTCAATCGCTACCTGGGCATCACTGGCAATTACCTTGAGCAATCTTTGAGACGATATAGTTAAACGGGTAAGAAATTTTTCGCTAGAGGTCAATAGAGCAGCTTCGACATCAGCTGATTCTTCTGGGGATAGATATTGGTCTGGTGCTGAAGACATTGTTTAAGGTCAAATTGATTTATTCAACTTAATAGCATGAATTGGAACCTGGTGCGACGCACTTATCGTTCTGTAAAGTGTGAGAAAGGATTTAAGGGAAATTTTTTCTCAGAGATTGTTTGTTAAACAAATATTAAATCCTTGCGTAGTGGATTGGCACAGCTAATTTGAGGCATTAGAATTGTCCCCTAAAGGACTAGCGTCCTAAAGGATATATGTTTCCCTAAAGGGTACACTTCGTTAACGGTTATCCGAAGGTGTATCCTTTAGGAATCCCGTAGGGACCGCTTCGCATATCGCGCAGATAAACACGGATTCTTGGTGCGCGCTTGCCCTCGAATGGGGGTTCCTTAGGCGATTAAAAATCGCCAGGGTCGCACCGCAACGCAGATGATTTACTTGCTTACCAACTAATGATTGGGCTTTTGAGATGTAGCAGATAGTCCTGGTTTTTCCCACTCATTTATTGCACTATTTTAACCTTGACACAAAGATCGAGCATTCGCGCCATCTTAAGGTTTAATTTGCAAACAGTCTTTCAGGAGAGAAAAATAAGTTCCCATTACGCACGTCTAAATGTAATACGTAAAATTACAGAATTTTTGGCGATCGCTATGTCTCAGGAAGCTTTAACTCAGATAAAATAACTCTAATAAAAATAATTGTTCAAGTTTGATTTTAA